>CAZHRL010000048.1:0-6937 GCA_964534815.1 uncultured Dehalococcoidales bacterium
AGAGCAAGGAAAAAGAAGCTATAGAGGAGTGCGGCAAGCTGATTGCCAAACTCAATCTGCCCATGAAGCTTTTGGCGGCCGAATACAACCTCGATGGCAGCCATATCACCTTTTTCTTCAGCGCTGAGGGGAGGGTCGATTTCCGTGAACTGGTCAGAGAGCTGGCGAGCCGCTTTAAGGTGCAGGTGGAGCTAAGACAGGTAGGTCCTAGAGATGAAGCCAAACTTCTCGGCGGCTTCGGTCGGTGCGGGCGCCCGCTTTGCTGCATGTCTTTTCTCAGTGAATTTACTCCCGTTTCCATTAGGATGGCGAAAGACCAGGACTTGCCTCTCAACCCGATGAAGATTTCCGGTATCTGCGGCCGTTTGCTCTGCTGCCTCGCCTATGAGTATGACCTATATCGTGTGGTGAAGGAGAAAATGCCTAAAGTAGGGCAGCCGGTAGCCACGTCTCTGGGAGCAGGCAAAGTCGTTGGGAGCAACCCATTGAAAGAGACGGTAATGGTGGAGCTGGAGGAGGGTGGGGTGGCGGTGGAGGTGCCTCTAAGCGAAGTCCACATATCCTCCGACTAGGCAACGAGCAAAACAAGCTAGGCTGAGTGGGGAAGATATTTGTGCCACTTGCCCTGCGTCTGAAGATACTGGTACGGGATGTAGAAAAGGATGTAGTTGCGTGGAACGAAGGGACGGCGGATTAGCTTCATCCCCGCTTGCTCGGGGGTTCTCCCTGCCTTACGCCGGTTGCAGGCAGGGCAGGCGCTCACCACGTTTTCCCAGGTATGCTGTCCACCTTTGTAGCGTGGGATAACATGGTCTAGAGTAAGCTGCCGACTTTCCTTGCCACAGTACTGGCAGGCGAATTTATCCCGATTGAAAATCTCGATGCGCGTCAGCTTTCTCTTCGGTCTGGGCCGCTTAATAAGGTAGAATAGCCGGATTACCGATGGTATAGGCAGGGCACGACTTATCGAGTGGGCAAATCCCGTGCCGTCTTCCAGCATCTCGGCTTTGCCTTCATAAACGAGCACGATGGCACGTTTCGCCCGGCAGATATTGAGCGGCTCGTAATTCTGATTTAATACCAGAACGGGTAAGTTTACTAGGTTCAAGGCTTTTTCCCAGTGAGTTTTACCTATTTTAACTTAAAAAATATTATGATACAAGCCTAGCCCTTAGCTTGTTCTGTTCTCCGTTACCCTATCCCCCGCCCCTTCCCCTTAGCTCCAGCGACCTCGTTTACTGCGATTGGGCTTCTTCCCACTGTCACGCGAGGTACGATAATCTGGAGCTGTTATGCCAAATACCATGTTGAATTTCCAATTTAGCATTCGGGAGGTAATAGCAGTCTCAATATTTTCTGAAATCTCGTCTAGGTTATAACGTGTGGTGATTACCGTAGGTAACTGCGCATTATGGCGGTAGCTAATCACTTGATATAGCTTTTCCTTTGCCCACGGTGTCGTTGACTGCTCTCCGAAATCATCCAGAATGAGCAGTGGCGCCGTCTTGACCTTTTCGAAAAGCTGGTCATAGGAGACCTTGCTCTCCGGGCTGAAGGTGGAGCGCAGGTGGTCGAGGAATTCGGGCACCACCACAAAAAGGGCGGGCTGACGGGCTTGATTGCGGTAGTTCTTGATGGCTGCCGCCAGGTGAGTCTTGCCACAGCCAGTCATGCCCATAAAGACCAGCCAGCCTTCCGGCGACTTGGCGAAGTTGAGGGCAAGCTCAAGGGCGTTTTCCAGATTCTGCTGCTGCTCAGGCGGCAGATTGATTCGTCTTTCAAATCTGTCGAAGGTCATGCTCTTCTGCAGCTCAAACTCAGCTCCCCACCCGTATTCGGATAAGTCTTGCTCTTCCTTGACAACGCAGATTTGTGAGAGCGTGGTATCAGTCAGACGCGACCGTATTCTGTCTTCCAGCTTTTCCATGGGGATAGTGGGTACGATAATGGTGGGTAACTGGCTGTTGAAGCGGTAGTTGAGCAGTTGCACCAGTTTCTCCTTCGCCCAGGAGGTGCTGGTCTGCGCCCCTAAATCGTCAAGTATCAGTAGCGGCGTGTTGCGCACCTGCTCGAAGAATTGGTCATAGACAATTTCGCTCTCAGGACTGAAGGTGGAGCGCAGGCGGTCGAGCAGGTCGGGGGCGGAGACAAAGAAGGCGGGCTTTCCCTGCTTAATCCGTTCGTTGGCAATGGCTGCCGCCAGATGCGTCTTGCCACAGTTGCTGGGTCCAATTAAGACCAGCCAGCCGTTGGGGTCGCTGGCAAAGGCTTTCGCCGTCTGATAGGCGCGGACAAATTGCTCCTGGCTGATGGCATTTCCGCTCCTTCCCCGGGGCGAAAGGTTATCAAAGGTGAAGTGACTCAGCGCGCCCAGATTGCTGTATTTTAACAGGTGAGTATGGCGCTGCTTCTCTATCGTCTGCTGGCTGCACTGGCAGGGAATCACCTGACTGAAATCAGGCTTCCCCGAGGACAAAAGGGGATGGACAAAGCCCGCCCCTTTGCACAGAGGGCAATCGGAGCCTGACTTTACCTCTTCAGTTGCCTCAGCGTTGGACGAGGTGTCCGTATTTGCCTTTGATGTATTTGTCCGGGTCTGTCGCTTTAAAATCTCGCTGATATGTTCCATCGCTTCTTCCTTCGGATGCCCAGCGCTCCAGAATGGCGGCGATATAGCTCCACTTGCGTTTGTTATGGTTGACCGCTTCCCTGATGGCATCGACAATCCAGGCTCTGGGGTAAAGCTTCTCTGCCTCTTTCAGTTCCTCAGCCACCATCGGGTGCAGAATACCTATGTTTTCTTCGTAGAGAGTATAGATATCGGGCAGCTCTTCAGTCTGGACCTGGGCTGGCGGCTTAACGCTTAGCTCTTTCAGGACAAGCTCCCCGTTTTTAATCTTTTCCACAGCCTGGCGGTCGGACTCCGTATTGAGGAAATAGACGTCCTCAGTGGCGCCGTCTTTCTCCAGCGCCAAGTGGAGGATGGTTCCCCGCTTTGTTGCCAGTTCCAGACCCTTACGCAGTGCCTCATCAGGTTGCCGCGCTGTTTCCTTAAGGCTGCGCATCAGGCTGGTGCTGCTTAAGAGTTCCTGATAGCTGACGAAGCGAGGATAGCCGCGCTTGTGGTAGATGATGTTGAAGAAGTGCAGAGTCGTCTTTAGCTCGGCGATATCGCTCATTTGCGGCAACAGTGCGCTAAAGAAAAGGTCGGGCAGAGGCGTAAACTGCATTTTGGCGGGAAAACCAGTAAACGGCTTCATGACACACCTAGCTCTTGTTGACTGACAATATCTTCAAACTTGGCTGCCTTCGGCACAAAGCGTAACTTGACTTCCCCCGTAGGCCCGTTGCGATGCTTCGCCACCATGATATCCGCAATGCCTTCCGGGTATTCTTTTTCTGGGAACTGTGCTTCCCACTCATCTCTCGTGTAATAATAGTCATCACGATATATAAAAAGAACAACATCGGCGTCCTGCTCGATGCTGCCGCTGTCACGGAGGTCAGAAAGCTGCGGCTTATGGGAAGCGCGCCACTCTACGGCTCGACTGAGCTGGGAGACGGCAATCACGGGTATATTAAGCTCGCGGGCTAACGCCTTGAGCCAGCGGGAGATATAGCTGATTTCCTGCACTCTATTTTCTATCCTTCCTTCAGCCTGCATCAGTTGCAGATAATCGATGATAACGAGGTCAACGCCGCGCTCGAAGTGGAGTCGGCGGACTTTGCTACGCATTTCCATAATACGTAATACGGGAGAATCATCGATGTAAATCGGCGCTTCGGAAAGGATGCCAGTGGCATCCATCAGCTTTTTCTCCTCGGCTTCAGTATGCTGCGCAAAGCGGAGCCTTCTCAGGTTGACGCCCGATTCGCTGGAGAGCAGGCGCAGCACCACTGCCTCCTTCGCCATTTCCAGGCTGAACAGGGCAACGCAGGCTTTCTGTTCCACGGCAGCATTGCGGGCAACGTTGAGGGCAAGGCTGGTCTTACCCATGCTCGGTCTGCCCGCCACGATGATGAGGTCGGAACGCTGGAAACCGCCTAGAAATTCATCCAGTCCGGTGAAGTCTGACAGCACATGGGGGAGTGGTTGCTGTCCCTCTCCTTCTGTGGCTGGTGGGACTTCAAAGTACTTGTCCAGCACCTGCTTGATGTGGACGAAGTCCAGCGTGCCTTGGGCGTGGCGAAGCTGGAAGAGTATATCCTCCGCCTTGCTCAGCGAGCCAGTGACATCCGGGTCAGCTTCATAGCCGATGCGGGAGATTTTATCTGCGGCGAAAATCAACTGGCGTGATATTGAGAGGCGGTAGACAATCCGGGCGTAGTGCTGAATATCCAGCGAGGTAGGTACAGCGGTGATGAGGTGGCTCAAATAGGCTGCCCCACCACAGACTTCCAGCTTTCCCTGACGGTCTAACTCCTGCGCTACGGTAATCTGGTTAATGGCTTCATCGCGCTGATAGAGCGTAAGACATGCCTGAAATATCAGGCGATTCGGCTCACTGTAGAAGTCTTCAGGGTGGAGCAGGGTGGCAATATCGAAGATTGCCGTGCCATCTATCAGCAGCGAACCATTAACCGCTTCTTCAGCATCGATATCATGGGGTGGCAGTTTGTCCGCGGGCACGCTATGTTGCCTCCTCCTCGACGACGTTGACCTTTATCTTGGCTTCAATATCCTTGGCAAATCTGACCATTATTTCATAGCTGCCGAGCTGATGGATAGGCTCGGCTAATTCAATCTTTCTTTTATCAACGACCAGCCCGGTTTTCTCCAGTTCGGCAGCGATGTCAGCGCTGGTAACGGAGCCGAAAAGCCGCTCTTCCGCGCCAGCGCGGGCTTTAAGGGTGAGTTCCTTTCCTTCCAGCATCTTCGCCAGCTCGCGCATCTCCCCCTCGGTCTTCGCCTGCTCGCGGGCTTTCTTGCGACGCTGGGCTTCTGCCACAGCAAGGGCATGGGAGTCAGCTACCAGAGCAAATTTCTTGGGAATGAGGTAGTTCCGGGCATACCCATCAGCAACTTCCTTGATATCACCCGTTTTAGCTATATTGGGCACATCTTCCAGGAAAATTACCTTCATGCTTTCTCCTTTTAGTTAATTATACTTGACTTTTTGGTGGTTGATAATAGTCAGGAGAGGAGTTTTTCGGCGTTGAGGGCAGCGGTAGCACCGTCGCCAGCAGCCGTTACTGCCTGCCACTCTGTTTTCTGCCGTATATCGCCCGCAGCATAGATGCCGGGGAGTGAAGTTTCCATTCTGGTGTTGGTGACGATGGCGCCATTGTTATCAAGGGGCAGAACGTCCTTAAGATAATCGGTATTGGGACGAAAACCGGTGGAGATAAAGACTCCTGAGATAGCGAGGGCAGACTCTTTGCCCGTTTTCACATTTTGTAGCTTTATTCTTTCGACGAAATCCCCGCCTTCGATTTCCCTGACCACACTGTCCCAGATAAATTCTATGCCGGGTTCAGCGAAGGCTTTATCCTGAAGGATGCGGGTGGCACGGAGCTGGTTGCGGCGGTGTATTACCACCACTTTGGAGGCGAATTTAGCCAGATGAACTGCCTCAGTGACGGCAGAATTGCCCCCACCCACGACTGCCACAGGGAGGTCCTTAAAGAAGGCGGCGTCGCAGACAGCGCAGTAGGAGACTCCCTTGCCGGTGAACTCGGTTTCGCCGGGCACATCCAGCTTCTGCCGACTGGTGCCGCCGGCGATAATCACCGCTTTAGCCGTGAAATTGCCTTCTGTAGTCTCTACCGTGTTTCCCCTTTCCCTTGGTTTTAAGCCGGTGACCTCGGCAGATAGGGTTTTCAGCCCGAATTTCAGCGTCTGCTTGTGCATCAGCTCGCCCAGCTCAAACCCGCTGACGCCTTCCGGGAAACCGGGGAAGTTTTCGATTCGCTCGGCGTTGACTATCTGGCCACCCATCAGCCCCTTTTCGATAAGCAGGGCATTGAGACGGGCTCTAGCCGTATAAAGTCCGGCGGTAAGCCCCGCCGGACCGCCGCCAATAATGATGACATCGTATTGCTGCGTCATGACTTAGTCCTTATCGGGCTGTTCTCGAAAATTGAAGAGGATTGACTGGCGATTTCCTTTCTGATTATCCCGGCGACATCCCCTTCCGCTGTCTTCATGGCAAGGGCAATAGCATTCTTGATTGCCTTGGCTTTGCTCCTTCCGTGAGCGATGATGACATTGCCATTGAGACCCAGCAGGCAGGCACCGCCATATTCCGAGTAGTCCAGTTTCTTCGCCCAGGACTCCATCCCCATGTCACGGCGCAGGACTTTTGCCGGCAGGCTATGGGCTTTGGAGAAGAGGCGCCCTGCCTGTGTGAGCGAATACAGCCAGTTATCGCTGATGCCTTCGATTGTCTTGAGCATTATATTGCCGGTGAAGCCATCAGTAACAATGACATCAGCTTTCCCTTTCAAAATGTCATGCCCTTCGATATTGCCGATGAAGTTGAGAGGTGAATTTTTGAGGAGTTGATGGGTCTCTTTCGTCAGCTTATTACCCTTGGTTTCCTCCTCTCCATTGTTGAGCAGACCCACGCGTGGTGAACTGATGCCCAGAATCTGGCTGACATAGAGCGAGCCAAGATAGGCAAACCAGAGCAGGTGCTCCGGTCGGCATTCGGTGTTGGCGCCGGCATCGATGAGAAGGGCAGGCGTCGCTGGGGTGATGTTAATGAAGCTGCCGATGGCGGGGCGGGGCACACCCTCTATCATGCCCAGGTACAGCAGCGAAGCGATAGCCACGGCACCGCTGCGTCCCGCGGAGACAAAGGCAGAGGCAGCGCCGCTTTTCAGGAGGTTGATGCCCACCACGATTGAGGAATCTGGCTTGCTCTGCACCGCCTGAGTTGGCGACTCATGTGGCTCGATAACCTGGCTGGCATCAACAATGGTCATGTCCAGTTGG
>CAZHRL010000049.1:0-6870 GCA_964534815.1 uncultured Dehalococcoidales bacterium
TGGATGAAGAGAAAGGCGTGGAGGTAGACCGGGGTGGCAAAACAATGCGCTATTGCGTTGATTGTTGCTTGAAGAAAGGCTATGCTCACTACGTTGAGGAGAAGGGTCAGCAGATACTCACTTTCTTCAAAGAGATTGAGCGACCCTGATTTAATGTTGAAAGGGTTTTAGTCGGCTATGCGGGAGAGAATATTCATCGGAGTTGCCTGGCCCTATGCCAATGGGCCGCTGCATCTGGGACATGTTGCCGGTGCTTATCTGCCGCCGGATATCTTCGCTCGCTACCATCGCATCAAGGGGAACGAGGTGCTGATGGTCTCCGGTTCCGACCAGCACGGCACGCCCATCACCATTCAGGCGGAGCAGGAAGGGAAAGCACCGGCCGAAATTGTGGCTAAGTATCATAAGCAGTTCCTCCTCAACTGGCAGAATCTGGGCATCTCCTTCGATTTATTTACTAGCACCGGCACGCCCAACCATGCCGAGGTGGCGCAGGATGTCTTCCTCACCCTGCTGAAGAAGGGCTATGTTCATAAGGCTACTGTGTCCCAGCCCTACTGCCCCAAGTGTCAGCGCTTTCTGCCTGACCGCTATGTTGAGGGCACCTGCCCCTATTGCCGCTTCACCGGCGCTCGCGGCGACCAGTGTGAAGCCTGTGGCAAACCGCTGAATGCCAGTGAGCTCATCGGCATTCATTGTCGGCAGTGCGGCGCAACGCCGGAGTTCCGGGACACGGAGCACTTTTTCCTCAAGCTCTCTGCCTTTGAGGACAGGCTTATCCCCTGGGTGAAGGAAAAGACCTACTGGCGTCCCAATGTCTATGGTTTCACCCTGCGCTATCTGGAAGGCGGTTTGAAAGACAGAGCCATCACCCGTGATATAGAATGGGGCATCCCGGTGCCGGTTCCCGGCTTCGAAAGTAAGCGCCTCTATGTCTGGTTTGAGGCAGTCATCGGTTATCTTTCGGCAACCAAGGAATGGGCTAAATCTGCCGGAAATGCCGAAAGATGGCGCGATTTCTGGCAGGATAAGAACGTCAAGATTTACAATTTTATCGGCAAAGACAACATCGTCTTCCATACCATTATCTGGCCCGCCATGCTGATGGGCTACGGCGATTTGAACCTTCCCTACGACGTGCCGGCTAATGAGTTCCTGACCATTGAAGGCAGGAAGCTTTCCACCAGTCGCAACTGGGCAGTCTGGCTCCCCGATTATCTCTCGCGCTATGACCCAGACCCCTTGCGCTATCTACTTTCTATCAATATGCCTGAGACGGCGGATACCGATTTCTCCTGGCGGGAATTTGTCCGCCGCAACAATGATGAGTTGGTGGCAACCTATGGCAACCTGGTGCAGCGGGTGCTCACCTTTGTCTATCGTAACTTTGATGGCTGCGTCCCGCAGGCGGGAGAACTGGATAGCCGCAGCCGGTCTCTGCTTGATAGCGCCCAGAATGCCCTGAACAAAGTGGATGAGCTTCTCTACGGTTGCCATTTCAAAGAAGCCATCAGGACAGCGATGTCGCTGGCTCAGGAGGCGAACCGCTATCTGGATGAGAAATCTCCCTGGAAGGTGATTAAGGAAGACAGACAGGCTTCAGCCACGACTTTAGCGGTGGCTATCTCTGTGATTTCCTGTCTTAAAACCATACTCTATCCTTTCCTGCCCTTTAGCTCTCAGAAGTTGCACGCCTTGCTCGGCTTTAAGGGAAAGGTTGAAGCTCGTGGCTGGCAGATAAATGCACCGCCAGCGGGGCAGAAGCTGCTGCCTCCCGAGCCCCTTTTTATCAAGCTGGATGAAAAACTCATCGAGGAAGAGACAGCCCGAATCGGGCAACCGCACGCGTAATAGGTGATGGCGAGATATGGCAAGTCCAGGACTAAGCAAAATTTACGCTCCCATCCAGGCGGATTTAGCCCGGGTAGAGGAGAGGCTGAAGTCGGTATGCCGGGTTGACTCCTCCCATCTCTCGGAACTGCTGGAATACAGCCTGGGGGCTAACGGCGGCAAGCGGATTCGCCCCATGCTAACTCTGCTTGCCGGCAAGTTTTATCACTATAACCCTGATTTGCTGCTGCCCATGGCTGCTGCTGTTGAGATTATGCATACGGCCACTCTGGTTCATGATGACGCTATTGATAAGTCGGCGGTGCGTCGGGGCAGGACGACGGTCTATAAGCTGTGGGGCGAGGAAAAGACGGTGCTCCTGGGCGACTACCTCTTTGCTGTGGCCGGTTCGCTCACTGCCTCAACGCAGAATCTACGCGCCATCAAGCTCTTTGCGGAAACGCTTAAGGCTATCTCCAGCGGCGAGTTAAGCCAGTCCTTCAATGCCTTTAATCTAAAGCAGAGCCGTGCCCAGTATATTCAGAGAGTTGCCCAGAAGACGGCTGCTCTGTTCGTCCTGTCGACGGAGTCGGGAGCAGCTTTGAGCCAAGCCCCTGAGGAAGCTATTCAGATTCTGGTAGAGTATGGCTATAACCTGGGCATCGCTTTCCAGATTGTGGACGATATTCTGGACTTCATTGCTACGGAAAAGGAGCTGGGCAAGCCCGTTGGTGCCGACCTGGTTCAGGGCACCCTGACACTGCCCGCTATGCTTCTGCTGGAGCAGTATCCCGAAAACAACCCGGTGAGAGAGTGGTTTGAGAAGCGGGATACCCCCGAAAATATCAAGCGGGCAATAGAGATGGTGCAAGACTCCTCAATTCCCAGGGAGTGCTATCAGGTCGCCGCTGAATACTGCGCCGGGGCGTGCCGCAATCTCAACCAGTTGCCAGAAAACCCCGTGCGTGAGATATTATTCCATCTGGCAGATTATATCCTGAAACGACGTGTCTAATTAGCTCAGTTTCAGTTCTTCCGTGCGTTTCGTTACCATTTCCGTCCTCCTGAGATTTATTCTTCCCCAATATGAGTACTGCCATCCTCGTAGGTCTCCGTTTTCCTGGTGGGCAGCCTCTCTTTAAACCGGTCGATAACGTAGCGGCAGGCGGCAAAGCCTTCCTCACGGTGGGCAGCGGCGATGGCGACAACCAGATTTATATAGCCGACTTTCAGTTTGCCCATGCGATGGCAGATGCCGATATTATTCACCTGCCATTTCTGCATCGTCTCGACGGCTATCTCATACAGCTTCTTTTCCGCTGTGCCATCAATGTCCTGATACTCTACTGAGAGGACGGGCTTATCATGGGAATACTTGCGGATTAATCCCACATAGGTAACGACACAGCCGCTGCTATCCGTTTTGACTCTATTGACTACAGATTCAGGGGAAATAGGCTTACTGGTGACCTCTATCAGCATGATGATACCTTTCTTCGAGAATTTAATCCGTGAAATTTAAATAGTGGTTATCTCTCAGGGGCCTCTGAGAAAGCTTGGGGCTATAGCTAGCCGGCTAGCCTTGGCATTCCTAATCGGGTGTAGCCGGAGCCTGTTTGGGAAGAAGATGGGGGATAGGGGGAGCTTTCTTGGGCTCAGTCTCAGCCTCAGCCTTAACCTCTGCTGGCACGGGAGCAGGTTTAGATACTGGTTCTGCCGGCGGTTTTTTCGGAGTCTCACCGAAGATGGCGTCCAAATCGTCGGCTTCCAGGGTTTCTTCGGATATCAGCTTTTCAGCAAGTTCCACCAGCTTTGCTTTATTTTCAGTAAGGACCTTCACTGCTAAAGCATGTGCCTCCTGGATAATGTGGTTGACTTCCTCGTCAATCAGGTCGGCTACCTTATCACCGTAGTCCCTCTGCTCCGAGATTTCACGGCCTAGGAAGACCAGCTCCTGCTTGTCTCCATAGGTGCGTGGGCCGAGCTTTTCACTCATGCCGTGGTCGGTAATCATCCGCCGCGCCCGCTCGGGGGCTTGCTTGATGTCGGCCTGTGCCCCGGTAGTTACTTCGTTAAAGATTAGCTCTTCAGCAGCACGCCCGCCAAAGAGGGCGGCCAGCTCATCCTTGAACTGAGCGCGTGTCCACATGTACCTGTCTTCGTGCAGCGACTTGGTGTAGCCCAGAGCCAGACCGCGGGCAATGATGGAGATTTTATGCGGCGGGTAGGCGTTAGGCAGCTTTTTCGCCACCAGGGCGTGTCCCGCTTCATGATAGGCGGTGATTTCCTTCTCTTTGGGGCTGATGCGGCGGCTCTTTCTTTCCGGACCGGCAATGACCCTGTCGATGGACTCCTCAAATTCCGGCATTTCGATGATTTTCTTATTGCGGCGGGCTGCTAGAATTGCCGCTTCATTGACCAGGTTAGCCAGGTCGGCGCCACTGAAGCCTGCCGTCTGTTTCGCCAGCACTTCAAGCTTGACCGAGTCAGCCAGAGGCTTACCACTGACGTGGACTTTGAGAATGGCAACGCGCCCGTTAATATCCGGTCGGTCCAGGACAACACGTCGGTCAAAGCGTCCCGGGCGCAGTAAAGCCGGGTCGAGTATATCCGGTCGGTTGGTGGCAGCTAAGACAATAACGCCGGCGTTGGGCTCGAAACCATCCATCTCGGTCAGAATCTGGTTGAGGGTCTGCTCCCTTTCATCGTGGCTGCCGCCCAGACCGGCGCCGCGGTGGCGACCGACGGCGTCGATTTCATCAATGAAGACAATGCAAGGAGCGTTGCGCTTTGCCTGGTCAAAGAGGTCGCGCACTCTGGAAGCGCCCACGCCAACAAACATCTCCACGAATTCGCTGCCGCTGATGGAGAAGAAGGGCACGCCGGCCTCACCAGCCACAGCACGAGCCAGCAGCGTCTTGCCCGTGCCCGGCGGGCCGATGAGAAGCACGCCTCTGGGAATGCGGGCGCCGAGACTCTGGAATTTTTCGCGCGACTTGAGGAATTCCACGACTTCCTGCAGCTCTTGTTTGGCTTCATCCACGCCGGCAACATCGTTAAAGGTCACGGTTGGTTTGTTCGCTGGGAAGAGGCGGGCGCGGCTGCGTCCGAAGCTGAAAGC
Organism: uncultured Dehalococcoidales bacterium; assembly: GCA_964534815.1. Taxonomy (GTDB): domain Bacteria; phylum Chloroflexota; class Dehalococcoidia; order Dehalococcoidales; family CAZHRL01; genus CAZHRL01. Next base: position 4,952 of record CAZHRL010000049.1, read on the forward strand.
CTGGTTATTTGCCCCGCGAGCGCGGAAGAAGAGGAAGAAAAGGAGACCGCCGAAGATGAGGAGGGGCAAAAAGCCCAGCACCATGTTGCCCCAGTCAAATTCGCTCTGTTTGGTCTCAACCTCTATCCCTTCGAGGTTAAATCCGAGTTCTTTAACATCAACCAGGGTCAGATTGCCTAGCTGCGTCTCCAGTTTTCTGCCATCGATAGTGGTAATGAGCAATGATTCGCCGGGGACATAGACCGCCTTCTCTATCTCCTTGTTCTGCGACATGGCGATAGCTTCGCTCAGCGAGACCTCAGTCGGCTTGTTGGACGCCGGCAGAAGATAGGAGAAGAGGGCTACCCCCGCGAGTAGTATAGCGATGTAAATTAAACTGCTACGCTTCCAGCTTGGTTTCATGACAATTGACTCCGACTTGCTTATATTATAGCAGAAAAGCGCAAACAGGGAAAAGAATTCAGTTTTTAATCTGGCGATTCAGGGACTGCGGTTATGAGACGAAATATCTAGCGGGGCGAACCTCCACATAGGAAAATGGTACTATCCTTGCTTCGACAGGCTGCGGTAGGTCTGCTTTATGAGCATCGCATCCTCTTCTAGATTGGGGCTCTCGCAGATAACAAAGCCGTTGACATCGTGGTCTTTGAGTGCCTGAAGAAGCTCGATATACTTTAAGTCAGACTCTTTCAGGTTCAGGTGCTTGGTTTCTCCTCCCTTCCCGAAAGCAATGCCGGAAGCGTGGATATGCATGTTGTCCAGGGCAGTCCGCCCCAGCCGCTCTTTTAACCGTTTGAGAATGGAAGCAAACTCCTCATAAGAATTGAACTTGGTTGTCCGGGCATGCCAGTGGGCAAAGTCGATACAGGGGGCGACCTGCGGTAGCTCCAGGCAGAGGCTGATTATCTCCTCCAGAGTGCCAAACTGCGTGCCTTTACCCATCAGCTCGGGGCGAATCCATATCTGGTTATGCTCCTTTTTTAGTATATCGAGGACTTCTTTCAGGTACTGCTTGACGATGTCATAGACCTTTTCTGGCGGGTCGTTGAGGTAGAAGGCGGCATGGAAGACGACGCTCTCCGCGCCGCAAAGTGCGGCAATGCGCGCGGTCTGTAATAGTCTCTCCTGGCTGGCTTTTATTTTTTCCGGCTCATGGGCGTTAAAGTTGATGAAGTAGGGCGCGTGCGCCGTCAGTTTCACCCCCAGCCTGGTAGCGACTTTATTTACCTCGATGGCGCTTTCCCTGCCCATCCTCACCCCCTGGACAAATTCCAGTTCCATGCAGCCCAGCCCAAGCTCGGCGATGCGCTCAATGCCAGATATGGTGGATGGCGTCCGGGAACTGTGTGGCGTGCCGCCGGTCCCGAAAAGTAAGCCTGCCATTTTGCTTTTAGAGGTTGTTTATGTCATTGCGAGGGGCATAGCCCCGAAGCAATCCCAGAGATTGCCACGCTTCGCTCGCAATGACGCAATTACTGAACAACCTCCGCTTTTCTCCTTTTAGATTACTACTACTCTTCGATTGATATTTATGTATGACCCTATCCACCCCTCTCCTGAAAGGAGAGGGGCAGGGGTGAGGTCAAAGATTTGTGTATCTTTACTGCCGAGCGGAATTTCCTCTCGAAGAATGTAAGCCCATTATGGTATAATATTTGGTAAGTATCAAGAGGAGGTAAGTTCTGGAAGCAATAGAAGTTGCTCGTAAAGCTGTCGATGCTGCCAGCGACAAGCAGGCAGTCAATATAGCACTCTTGGATATCCGCGGGGTGTCTAGCTTCGCGGATTATTTTGTTATTTGCAGCGGTACGTCAGAGAGACAGCTCAAGACCATTTTCGAGGAAATTGGGCATAAGCTGAAGGGGGCGAATATCTTACCTCACCACACCGAGGGCACCGCAGACTCGGGGTGGCTTCTT
>CAZHRL010000050.1:0-6781 GCA_964534815.1 uncultured Dehalococcoidales bacterium
ACCCTTCGTCCTTCAGCCGAAGGACTCAGGGTGACATGCCTGCAGTTCTTTTGGGGCAAAGCCCTGTCTAGGGGAAGGGGTAGGGGATAGGGTCATGCATTGCTATCCTTTACAATTTACCTTCCGTAACAAACTTGACGATTTGGTTTTTGTTTAGACCGGCAAGCCCGATATCTTTAAGAGTGGTTGCGCCCTCCCGGTAGTCAATGCCCACCATCGTGCTCATTACCGTAAGGATGGAATCGGTTACCGGGGTGGGAATGCCCAGCTGTTTTCCCAACTCAGATAGTGAAACATAGAAGTAGCGTAAGTCCTCCTCAAGCAGCCCATGATGGAATATCACATCGGTGAACATTTCGGCGTGCTCGGACTTGCGCATGGCTTCTGCCAGGTCTTTGCCCTTGTAGCCGTACAGCTTGTACATCATGGCTTCTTCTGTCTCCAGCTCAACTCCCAGTGCCTTGCCGATAGCGATTCTTTCCTTGTCGTAGGCGGCACACAGTCTTGCTCCTGGAGTAGTCGCCTCACCGTAGAATTTGGCTCCGCCCTGACGCCCATCAGTGAACCGGTCGAACAACATGCCGGCAATGGGGATGGTTAAAGTGGCATGTATCGGTGTGTTCAAATTGCCCAGATTGGTCCACAGTACGTTGGGCACTTTCTGGTGCTGAGGATATACCGTCTTTACCATCTTCAGTATCTCATCGGTCTTGGTTGCCGGAAAGGCAGACAGAGCTATGAATTGCTGCTTGGTGCGGTGAATGTGGGTTAATGCTGGCCCCACGATGTTGCTCGCGTAGGGCAGTATCATTGCTTCAGCCAGGGTAATCTTATCGAAAATACCCAGCTTCTTCAGCATTGGCGCAAATCTAAGACAAGCCCAGTAGCAGGTATTGACCAGTATGTTCTGCCCCTCCTCCACGTGAGGGACAATAGCATCAAAAAAAGCCTTGTGACCAAAGGCGGGAACTGTCATCATGATTAAGTCCGCACCTTTGACTGCTTCCTTGGGGTCGGTAGTCACCATATTTAATTTGGCGAAACCGGTCTTGCCTGATTGCGTATCACCAGTGAGTTCAATCCCGCCACGCTGTATTATCGGTTCAAAGGATTGCTTGAATTTCGGTAGCTCAAACAGGTTTACCCTGCAACCCATAAAGGTCAGGTCCGCAGCGATGCCAGTGCCACCCCGACCACCACCACAGACAGCTACTTTTAGTGATTGGCTCATAATACGAACCTCCTTAAATTTTCGCCCAATAATATATCCGTGGTATCTGGTTGTCAATATCCATCTCGGAGGGGGTTGTAAGAAGGGGACGCAGCCCCCTTCTATAAAAATCCCCCCTTCCCCTATCAGGGGAAGGGGCAGGGGATAGGGTCATACATTCAGGCACTCAAAAGAAATTAAACCACAACAACTTAACATAACGTTAAAAACAATTCGAGTGTGCTTAGCCTCGATTTGTTTCCCAAAATCGCTATTCCAATAGCTCCATAAAATGCTTCACTTTTTGTTGCATCTTATTCTGGACGATGTTATCCGTAAGCTGTATCTGGCAGCCCGGGCAAGCCGTAACCACGATGTCAGCATCGGTAGCTTGAATAGCTTCCATCTTCTTTTGGGCAATCTTCTTGGACAGGTCGTAGTAGTAGATGCTGAATGTCCCTGCCATGCCGCAGCAGCGATCGGCATTGGGCATTTCCACGTATTCAATGCCAGGAATGGACTTCAGTATTTGCCTTGGCTGGCTGGTTACACCCAGATGGCGTCCCAGATGGCAGGGGTCATGCCAAGTAACTTTCTTTCCTTTGAATTCGGAGGCTGGCTGGTAGGCTGAAGCTGGCAGCTTTAGCACATCTACCAAAAATTCCGAAATGTCTTTCAGCTTGCCGGCAAATTTAGCATAGGCTTCTTTTCTCCCCGGCGTATCCGCCAGGAACTTGAGATAGTCCGTCATTGCCGAGATACAGGTGGCACACCCCGAGATGACATAATCAAAGTCGGCGAAGGCTTTCACATTGGCGTAGGCGAATTTCCTGCCGGTTTCGAAATCGCCTGCGCCCAGATAGACCGGTGCGCCGCAGCAGCCCTGTGTTCGTGGCACCACCACTTCCACACCGTTCTTTGTCAGGAAGTTGATGAGCTTTTTGCCTACCTCCGGGAAAACGTATTCCGTCATACAGCCCGAGAAATAGCCGACTCTCATCTGGGTCGGGACGCCAGTCGGTGGCTTGTTCACCTTCGGCACCATCTCTCTCAAAAATCTGGGTGCGATGGATGGTATCTGTCTGCCTTTGCCCAGAGCCGAGAGGAACAGGGGCAGGTGTCTGATGGTGCCTTCGGTTTTGGGGAAGAGAATCCCCTGTAGCCAGGAGACAATTCTGACGATGTTGCCGAAAAGGCGGCGCCGAGGCAGCAGCCAGCGGTAGATAATATTGTAAGGGAAGCGCACTCCCTTAGCCTTGACTTTATCCGCCCGGGCAGCGACAATAACGTTTGGAATCTGGGTCTTTACCGGGCAGTTGGCGGTGCAGGTCATGCAGAGTAGGCACTTGTTCAGTCGGTCGGCGAGCTCTTTGGAATAGTCCAACTCGCCCGCTGCCAGCGACCTGATTATCATGGTCTTCCCTCTGGCGAGGGAAGACTCCACCAGTTCTTCCTGATATACCGGACACCAGAAGGCACAGAAGCCGCACTTGGTGCAACGTTCCAGGTCAGCTTGAAACTTCTTGATTTCTTCTACCCGGCTCGCTGTTTTAGCCATCTATTCTAACCACATCTTTCCCGGGTTGAGAATGCCATTGGGGTCGAGGAATTTCTTGATGTGCTTCATCAGCTCAAGCGCCGTCGGGTCCATGGCTTTGTCCAGGAAATGCTTCTTCTCCAGCCCGATGCCGTGTTCACCGGAGATAACCCCGCCCAGCGCCAGCGCTGTAGCAAAAAGCTCGTCCATGGCTTTCTTGGCTCTCTCAAAGTGCTCCGGATTGCTCTGGTCGGTAAGTATGTTGGGGTGGATATTGCCATCGGCAGCATGACCGACGAGCGGGATGGCGACATCGTACTTTTTCGAAATCTCCTGGCATTTCTGGATAAAGGCGGCAATCTTATCGCGTGGCACGGCGACGTCCTCAATCAGTGTGGTCTTGGTGGCGCTGAAGATGGCGGCCATAGCGCCGCTCCTTGCTTTCCAGATTTTATCAGCCTCCTCCTGGTTCTTAGCCAGTCTGACCTCTCGCGCGCCGCTCCTATGGCAGATTTCGGTAATCTGCTTCACTTCAGTTTCCACTGTCTCAGGCGAACCGGAAGCCTGAATCAGGAGCAGGGCGTTGGCGTCAGTAGGCAAACCCATAGGCATCAGCTGTTCGAAGCGTTTGATTACCCAGTCATCGACAAACTCAATCTTATGGGGTATCACGCCGCTCGACATGATGTTGGAAACGGCTTCACCGGCAGCGACCATATCGTCGAAGACAGCCAGCATCGACTTCTGCGTCGGTGGCATGGGCAGCAATCGCAGCATGATTTTGGTGATGACCCCCAGCATCCCCTCTGAGCCAATGAAGAGCGCTGTTAGCTCGAACCCCGTGCGGTTCTTGGGCGTTATGCCGCCCAGGTTCATAACGTAGCCTGAGGCTAAAACAACCTCCAAGCCCAGCACGTACTGCTTGGTGATGCCGTATTTAGCGCAACTGGGTCCGCCGGCGTTTTCCGCCACCGTCCCGCCGATAGTGCAGGAGAGAAAGCTCTGTGGGTCGGGTGGGTAGAAAAGTCCTTCCTTCGCCAGAGCATTGTTGAAGTCCTGCAGGACAACGCCCGGTTCGACCATAGCGCTCAGATTGGTCTTATTGATTTCCAGGATTTTGTTCATTCTGGTAGTGCACAGGACAATGCCCCCCTTTATCGGTACCGAGCCGCCGCTCAGGTTGGTGCCACCGCCTCGCGCAGTCACGGGGATTTTGTTCTCGTTAGCCAGCTTCAGTGCCTGTGATACCTGTTCCGTCGTGGTGGGGAAGATGACAGCTTCAGGCAGATGTACCCAGGTAGCAGTGGCATCGTAGGAGTAAGCCACTAGGTCTTCTTTGGCAGTAAGAACAGACTCCCTTCCTACAATCCTCTTCAACTCGGCGATAACGTCTGGTTTCAGCATCTTAGTCCTCTCCGATTTCTCTCTGATATAGCCAGTTTAGCCTCGAAGGTGCTATACTACAACATAATAACGGGAGTGCCACCAGGGGGTTGTGAGCGGGAAACGAAAGGGTATGGCATCTGTGAATGTGGAATATTCTGCTCTGAAGTCAATCGATGCCCAAGGGGTCAGAATCCTGCTCACCAGTTATCATTATTATAACCCTTTCTTTAGCTAGAAATATAGTTCTGTCTGCGAGGTCGGCTCCGAAGTATGCTACAATACTTCAATGAGTAGCAGGGTGTGAGCGTGAAGATTTTAACTACAGCTCAGATGCGTCAGGCAGAGGAAGAGTGCGCCAAGAGGGGCTTGCCCTCAAGTGTGCTCATGGAGAACGCCGGCAAAGCCGTAGCGGAAGAGACCAGGCGTATTCTGGGCGGTATTGATAAACAGAGTATCGTGGTGTTGGTGGGACCGGGCAATAACGGCGGCGACGGCTTGGTGGCAGCACGCTATCTCCACGACTGGGGTGCTAAGGTTAGCGTTTACCTGCTCAGTCAGCGACCTCCTGAGGACACAAACCTCAAGCTGGTTAAGGAACGAGGAATACCCTGTATCGAGGTTGGTCAGGATGAAGCTCAGAGCAGCCTTAGTGTGTTGCTGTCATCCGCTAACGTGGTCATCGATGCTATCTTCGGTACGGGCAAAGTCCGCCCCCTCAGCAGCGTCTTTGCTCAGGCTCTGGAGAAAGTGAGTCAGGCTAAGAAGAAGCAGCCCGAGCTTCGCATTATTGCCCTGGATTTGCCTTCGGGGCTGAATGCTGATACCGGTGCTGTCGACCCGGCTACCCCTTATGCTGATAATACGATTACTCTGGGTTTTCCCAAGGTGGGTTTGTTCCACTTTCCTGGGGTCGAAAGAGTGGGCAGACTTTCCATCGTTGATATTGGCTTCCCGGCAGGACTTGCCGAGGGAGTGGACAAAGAGCTTATCGCTGCCGGGCTGGTTAAATCGCTCCTCCCCCAGCGCCCGCTCTGGGCGAATAAGGGGACTTTTGGCAAAATTCTGGTTGTTGCCGGCTCGATTAACTACATCGGTGCTGTTTACCTTGCCTGCAATGGAGCGATGCGGGTGGGAGCAGGACTGGTAACTCTGGCGACGGCGCAGCGTCTGCAGCCTATTTTAGCTTCTAAACTGACCGAGGTAACCTATCTGCCCTTGCCTGAATCGAGCGAAGGTATCATTGCTCCCCGGGCGGTGGGGAAGATAAGAGAGCAGCTCAGCCAGTATAACGTCATGCTGGTGGGCTGCGGCTTGGGGCAGAGCGAGTCGGTGCAGATGTTTCTTAAGGCTCTTTTGTTCCGCATGAAGTTGGCTTTGCCACACCTTGTCCTCGACGCTGATGCTCTCAATGCCCTGGCGAAAATTCCGAACTGGTGGCTGAGGCTGATTGATGATGCCATCCTCACACCGCATCCCGGCGAGATGGCGCGACTGGCTGGACTGCCTGTTGATACGATACAATCAGACAGGATAGAGATTGCCCGGAGGTTTGCTCTGGAATGGCACAAGACGATTGTCCTGAAGGGCGCTTACACCGTCATCGCTGCGCCGGATGGTCGGGTCAGGGTGAGTCCGCTCGCCAATCCCGGGCTGGCTTCAGCGGGAACGGGGGATGTCCTGGCGGGGGCAATTGCCGGACTGCTGGCGCAGGGTCTCTCCTTTTTCGATGCCGCGACCTGTGGTGTCTTTCTTCACGGTGAAGCTGGGGAGAGAGTCAGAGCCAGGCTGGGCGATACCGGCATGCTCGCCAGCGACCTTCTGTCGGAGTTGCCGCTCGTTTTCAAGGAGTTGCGGGAGAAACCTAACCGTCCGGGTTAGATTGGAGGTATTATGCTGCTAGCTATCGATATCGGTAACACCAACATTACCTGGGGGGTCTTTGACGGCGAAGAGCTGCGCGCTAACTGGCGTATGGCTACGGATGTTCACCAGATGCCGGATGAATATGCTGCCCTGTTTTTGAACCTGCTGCACCATCGGGGCCTGAGAGCGGAAAATATCACCGAGGCTTCACTGTGCACGGTGGTGCCGCCGTTGCTGGGCACTTTCAAGGAGCTTCTGGAGCGCTACTTTAATATTACGCCGCTGGTGATTGAGGCGGGAGTTAAGACAGGCGTGCGCATTCTCCTGGATAACCCCCGTGAAGTGGGTGCCGACCGCATCGTCACTGTGGCGGCGGCACATCGACTGTATGGCGGACCCCTGATTATTGTTGACTTCGGCACCGCGACTACTTTTGATGCTGTCTCCAAAGAGGGCGACTTCCTGGGTGGGGCGATTGCCCCCGGTATCAATATCTCTGCTGAGGCTTTGTTTACCAGGACGGCAGCGCTGCCGCGGGTGGAGTTGGTTCGCCCGACGCATGCGATTGGTTCCAGTACAATTGCCGCCATGCAGTCGGGGATTGTCTTCGGCTATGTCGGGCTTATCGAAGGGGTTGTGAACCGTATCCGGCATGAGCTGGGCGGGCAGGCGAAGGTGGTGGCTACCGGAGGCTACGCTAGAATCATCGCCAACGAAACCAAGGTTATTGATATCGTCAACCCCGACTTCACACTCATTGGGCTGAGGCTCAGCTATCTGATGAA
>CAZHRL010000051.1:0-6742 GCA_964534815.1 uncultured Dehalococcoidales bacterium
GCGAGCCCGCATACCCGGCGCCCTCCCGATCGGACGGCACGAGCAGCATCGGGGTTTGCGTCCCCGGAATTCCGGATGTCCCTGCCGAGAAACTTCAGCCCGAGCCATACGGAAAGGGGACAGGCGCCAAGCCAGAAGGCGCAGACAGCTAGCAATATGGTATAAAGTACTTCTGTTATGGCACTGCTCCCAATTTTATTCCGGGACGCCTAGAAGTGCTAGGTATAAGATAAACTAGGTATAAGATAAACTATGAAGGCTTTGCTGTCAAGTCGGGGAAAAACAGGCTTGACTGAATTGGAAAACGAGATTGTTTACGAACATTATTGCGCCTCGTCATTGCGAGGGGCAATGCCCCGAAGCAATCTCGACCGATAATCTGTGTCTCATTCAGAGATTGCTTCGCTACGCTCGCAATGACGCATTCAGCTTCTGTCTTGTGAGTTGCTAAACAATCTCAGAGCGAGGGCTTGACAAGTTCCGTTCGAATGTGCTATATCATTAACATTAATCAAGCAGTTCAAGTTTTTGGCGTTGAGTTGGAGAAAGGAGGTGACCAGGGCAGGCAAAAGTCGAAAATCGGTCAAACCATAAGAGCTTATAAATTCAAGAAGGAGGTAGAATGAGCAAAGTAAAGACATTAGTATTTCTTGGTTTGGCATTAGTTTTAGCTATTTCGCTGGTAGCGGTGGCTTGCGCTCCAAAAGCGGCTCCAACTGGCGATATGGTTCCTAAAGCGGACCTGACCAAGGCGCAGTCAGACCTGACTGCGGCGAATGCGAAAGCAGCCGCCGCTGAGAAGAAGGCCAAGGACCTGGAGGCGGAGATTGCTGCCGCTCAGAAACCGGCCAAAGTATACCGCATGGAACCCGCCGTCTGGATTGGCAGCGGTACCCCCTACGACTTTCTGGTTTACATGGCTGAGTGGCTGGGCAAAACCAGCAATGGGCGCATTGAGTCCACGCCCAGCGCCCCTGGCGCCATCTGCCCGGTGGAGGAAGTGATTGAAGCTGCCGCTGCTGGCACTACCCTGGCTATGCTCGCCACCCCGTCCTACTATCCCGGCAAAATCCCGCTGGCGGCTCTGTACAACACCTCGATTGGTCTGAACTCATCCATTGACATGCTTAACTGCTACGAGACCTTCAACGACGGCGAAGCCATGAAGCTCTACTATGGCCAAATCGAGAAGCAGTACAACGTCATAGTCGCTGGCGAGCGCGTCGGCGAGGTTGACGGCATCTGGTCATCCAAGATCAATATTCCCAATGTTGACGCTTTCAAGGGCATGAAGTTCAGATGCGGCGATGAGCACTTCGCTGTTCCTATCAGCATGTTTGGTGGCGCCACTGTCTGGTTCCCCGGCACCGAAATCTACACCAGCCTGGCGACGGGCGTGATTGATGCCTTCACCTATGGCAGCGCCTACGACCATCTGTCTCTGGGTGTTCAGGAAGTGACCGAGTTCTGGGGTCCGAGGAACTATCCCATCATGGGCGCCAACAACGAGCAGTTCGTGGTCAACAAAGATGCCTGGAACGAGATGGGCGCAGACTTACAGAACATGATAAAAGAAGCCATCGAAGCCGCCAACCAGAGAAGCAATGTCGAGTCCTTCTACATGATTGCTGATAGCTGGGCGAAGGCGATGGATGCCGGCGTAACTCCGGTTAACTGGACCAAGGAGGACAATGTCAGATGGGTCGCGAATCAGATGGAGTGGGCTAAGAAATACACTGACGAGTACCCCGAAGATGCTCGGTTCATGCAGATTGTTTCTGAGTACCGTGCTTTCATGGGCCAGTAAACTGATGAAAGACCCCAAGCTGACATCTTAACCTGAATAAGAAGCGACCCCCTGCTTGAGAGAGCAGGGGGCGTTTCTATGAGTAAAGCGCAATGCGCACAGAAGGGGGGAAGAGTGAGTCGGATTCTTAAGGGAATTGATTCTATCAGCCAGTGGAGCGGGGAATTTCTAAAGCATGCCGTGTGGTTCATGATTGCCCTGCTCTGTTATGAAGTGTTGCTGCGGTATGTCTTCGATGCCCCCACCATATGGGCTCACGAGACCACCAAACATTTCTTTGGTATGTATTCCGTACTCATGGGGGCTTACTGCCTCCGCTACGGGCAGCATATCAGGATTGATGTTATTTATGGTGCTATGCCAAAAAGGACGCAGGCGATTTTCGACTCAATCACCTATCTCTTCATTTTCTTCTTCCTTGGTCTGATGGTCTGGTATGGTATCCCGCAGGCGGTCGAGTCTTACACACTACATGAGGTTCCTTTCATGCCTTTTAAGCCTTACTACTGGCCTATGAAGGCGAGCATACCCCTGGCGGCTGCCTTCACTCTCCTCCAGGCGCTGGCTAACTGGATAAGGTCACTCACTATGGCATTTACAGGGAAGGAGTTGGCGTAATGGAGTACTGGGTAATTCCAATCGCAGTTCTATTTGGTGGCTTCGGTATTGGTTTGATTTTCGGTCTGCCAATGGCATTTACCCTGGGCAGCAGCGCCATTATCGCCGGAATTGTCTATCAGGGTCCCAGCGTCCTTTCCCTTATTGCCAGAAACACCTATGGTCCCATGACTTACCTGGTCATGGTTGCCTTGCCGCTCTTTGTTATCATGGCCTGCGTGCTGGAAAAGTCCGGCATTGCCGATGACCTCTTTGCTGCCATGCAGCAATGGATGGGACCCCTGAGAGGCGGCATTGCCATCGCTGTGGTCGGCATCTGCACTATCATTGCCGCCATGTCCGGCGTGAGCACGGCTGGCGTGGTCACCATGGGCCTTATCGCCCTCCCCATCATGCTCCGCAAGGGCTATGATAAGACCATCGCCATTGGTCCCATTCTGGCTGGAGGCGCACTGGGCATTCTCATTCCTCCCAGCATCTCGTTCATTGTCTACGGCATGCTGACCAAAACATCAATTGGCAGACTCTTTGCCGGTGGCATAATCCCTGGTCTCATCCTGTCAATCCTCTACATGACCTATATCGGCATCAGGTGTTATCTCCAACCCCACCTTGGTCCACCGCTGCCCAAGGAAGAAAGGGTTTCCCTAAAGCAGAAGTTCATCTTGAGCCGGGGTCTGGTTCTACCTATCTTTCTCATCGTGTCAGTACTGGGTTCTATCTTTGGCGGTCTAGCTTCTCCTACGGAAGCGGCTGCGGTCGGTGCTCTAGGTAGCATCATCTGCGCCGCTATCCACAGAAGGCTCAGCTGGACTATGCTTAAGGATGCTGCCTTGCGCACCGCAGTCGTCAACGGCATGGTGATGTGGATTCTCTTTGGCGCCTTCTGCTTCGCCAGCGTCTTCATCTCCACAGGAGGACCGGCTGTAGTTAAAGAGGTTATCACCGGGCTGGATATACCGCCACTCTTCGTTATCTTCATGATGCAGGTAAGCTACTTCATACTGGGGTGCTTTGTAGACGAAATCACCATCCTCTTCCTTACCATCCCGGTTTATATGCCGATACTCGTAGCTTTGGGCTATGACCCGGTGTGGTTTGGCGTCCTCTTCATCGTCAACATGCAGATGGCATACCTCACCCCACCCTTTGGCTTTACCCTGTTCTACATGAGAGGCATTGCTCCCCCGGGCGTAACGCTGATGGATATCTACCGGTCCATCATACCCTTTGTGGGGCTGCAGGCGATTGGCCTCATCCTGGTTCTGGTGTTCCCGCAGCTAGCTCTGTGGCTTCCCGATATAGTTTTCGGGCTGAAGTAGCAGAGCCAGTATTTATTCGAAGTAAAAGATGCCAATGGAGACTCAAAACTCCGTTGGCATCTTGTTTTATCGTCAGAAGATTGACTATCCCAGCCAGTTTCAGTAAATTACAGTGAAACAAAACCAGAGTGCAGGGATTAAGAGGAGACAGCTATGGCGAGCCAGGAAGTGCTGGAAAACCTGAAGAAAGCAATCCTTGAGTATGATGCTGTGGGAGCCGCCAACTGGGCAAAGAGGGCAGTGGCGGAGAAAATCGACCCCCTTAAAGCTATTGACGCCTTGATAGAGGTCATCAAGAAAGTCGGAGACGGCTTTGGCAAAGGCGAGCTCTTCCTCCCTGAGCTGATGGGTGCCGCCGAAGCCATGCAGAGCGCCATGCCCCTACTGGAAGCGGAAATCGTGAAGAAAGGGATGGAAAGGAAAAGCCTGGGCACCGTGGTTATCGGGACAGTCTATGGAGACATCCATGACATCGGCAAGACCATGGTAAGCACTCTGCTTACCACCGGTGGCTTCTCCGTACATGATTTAGGCGTTAACAAAAGTGTTGAGGAATTCGTCCAGGCAGTCAAGCAATATCAACCGGATATTTTAGCCATGTCTGCCCTGCTAACCATGACGGCACCGGAACAACGCAAGGTCATCGACACTCTAAAGAAAGAAGGACTAAGGGGCAAGATGAAGGTGATGGTGGGGGGTGGGGCAATAACCCAGGAATTTGCCGATGAGATTGGCGCTGATGGCTACGATGCCACCGCACCCGGGGCAGTGGGACTCGCCCGAAGGCTGCTGGGCATAGACTGAGGAGGGCAAAATGCTGAAGGGCTTCACACGCAAATTCAAGCCGCTGGAGATATTGACGGAAGAGCAGATACAGGCTATCCACCGCGGTACACTGGACATCCTGGAAACCACAGGAGTGAGAGTGGAACACGACCGGGCGCTGGAAATCTTTGCCGACCACGGCTGTGAGGTCGATGCTAAAGAGAAGCGCGTCAGGATACCGGGCTACCTGGTGGAAGGGTGCCTGCGCCGCTGCCCCTCAAGCTTTGCTCTCAGAGCCAGAGACCCAAAGAATAACGTGAGAATCGGTGGCAATACCCTCTATTTCGCTCATAACGTGGGCATGCGCTATCTTGACCTGGATACCTGGGAGACCAGACCAGGCACGCTCAAAGAACATAATGACGCCATAAAAATCCTGGACGCTCTGGACACGGTACACATGCTCGTCCCGCACCAGTTCTATATGGATATGAAGGATGTCTCTCCCTTTATGATGCAGCTCGAGGGACTGGTCAGCGGGATAAGAAATTCATCGAAAGTTGTTTCGGCGGGCTACTCCTACGACTGGGAGCTCTTTGCCATCAAGCTAGGCAAGGCACTGGGGATAGATGTCCGGGGGACGATGACAGTCTCACCGCCGCTGACACTTTATCAGGACTGCTGTGAAGCCGGTTTTCGCTACGCTGAAGCTGGCTTCCCTATCGCCATCGCCAGCGGAGCCGCCTTTGGCGGCACGGGACCAGCTACCCTCGCCGGCTCGACGGTAACGAACAACGCAGAAATAATGGCAGCGCTGGTGCTGGTTCAGCTTATCCGGCCGGGCACAGGAGTGCTCGCCTGCGATTTTACCTTCCCTATGGACATGCAGTATGGCAACCCTGTCTTCGGCGCCATGGGGTCGGCACTGCACCAGGTCATGTTTGACCAGCTCTGGCGGTGGTACGGCGTTCCCAGCAGCAACTGGCATGCCGGCTACACCAACTCCAAGAAGATAGATTTCCAGGCAGGCTACGAAAGAACGATGACTACCCTGCTCTATGCCCTGGCCGGAGATAACGTCTGCACCCTGCACGGCTCGGTATACGGCGAACTGGCTTATCATCCGGTGATGTCCATCATCGATGATGATGTTGCTGGCTGGATAGGTCGCTTCCTTGAAGGCGTAGAGGTGAACGACGAGACGCTAGCCATCGACCTCATCGAAAAGGTGGGACCTATCCCCGGTCAGTACTTAAATACGGAACATACCAGAAAATGGTGGCGCAAAGAGCAGTTCATACCGAAGGTGGCGGATAGAGAGCCATACCCCGGGTGGCTCAAGAAGGGCAAGAAAGACACTGTCGAACTCGCTAAGGAGAGGATGGCTGAGATTCTGGCAAAACACGAGCCAAAGCCATTGACCCCGGAACAGGACAAAGCCATTGCTGAGATTCTGGAAGAGGCGAGGAGCTTCTATCGGCAGAAAGGGCTGATTTAGGCTTCCTCAAGAGTTAGATGAAATCCTACCATATTGATTTTGAACCGGTGGGGCGGCGGGGGATTTGCTCCGAAAAGCAGTCGCTTCTCGATTGTGCCCGGAACTGCGGCGTTGGCATTGTGAGCATCTGTGGAGGCGCGGGGACGTGCCACTCCTGCAAGGTGAAAATCCTGAGCGGGACTGTTTCCACACACACAGCTAATGAACTGGAAGTCTTATCACCAAAAGAACTACAGGAGGGATGGCGCCTCACCTGCCAGGTCTTCCCTGCCAGCGACCTCAAAATAAGCCTGCCAGCGGAGTCGCTGAGCACGCCGCAGCGGACCCAGATTGAAGGACTCCAGATAAAAGTCAAACCTGAACCAGCCGTTAGAGTCTATCAATTGAGACTATCGCCTCCGTCGTTAACTGACACCCGGGGTGATGCCGACCGATTACTGGAGGCACTGGAGAAACAACACCACGTCCACAGCAAGAAGATTGATTTTGCAGTCCTGCGTAACCTCTCACCTCAGCTACGCTCCTGGAACTGGGAGTGCCAGGCTACCGTCCGCAACGACGAAGTCGTCGCTGTTAGCCCGTCATTGAGCCGCCAACTGGGACTGGCGGTAGATATTGGCACAACTAAGGTGGCAGGCTATCTGGTGAATCTGAACGATGGTAAAACTCTGGCAGCTAAAGGAATTATGAACCCCCAGATTAGCTATGGAGAAGACATCATCAGCCGCATTA
>CAZHRL010000052.1:0-6680 GCA_964534815.1 uncultured Dehalococcoidales bacterium
CTCACCATCGTTATGGGCGTGAATACCCAGAGGAGCAGAGGTAACTTTCTTAGCTCTTTCGACAGCCATCACCACTTCGCTAGGCAGGGTGCCGCCGTTGGTATCGCAGAGGATGAGACATTGAGCGCCAGCCTCGACAGCTACCTCAAGACTGCGCAGACTGTACTCAGCATTAGCCTTAAAGCCGTCAAAGAAATGCTCGGCGTCAAAGAAAACGGTAAGCCCTTTCGACTTCAGATAGCGGGTGGAGTCGGCAATCATCTTCAGGTTCTCTTCCAGGGTGGTCTCCAGCACCTGGGTGACCTGCAAGCTGGAGCTCTTGCCGACGATAGTAACCACCTTAGTCCCGGCATTGAGCAGAGCTTCAATGTTGGCATCCGACTCCACTTTACTGCCGGCACGCCGCGTGCTGCCGAAAGCAACGAGCCTGGCCTGGGACAAATTCAGGCTCTTAGCCCGAGCAAAGAACTCGATGTCCTTGGGATTGGAGCCGGGCCAGCCGCCCTCGATGAAGTGAACGCCCAGCTCATCGAGCTTGCGGGCAATATTCAGCTTATCCACCACGGAAAAGGAGATGCCCTCGCTCTGGGCACCGTCCCGCAGCGTAGTATCATAAAGCTGGACTTGAGACAACCTTACCTCCTAAACCCTCGCCGCAATTAAGTCTCCCATCCCGCTGGTGGAGACTTTTTTCATACCGTCACTCATTATATCATAGGTGCGGTAGCCTTCCTGTAATACCTTTTCCACCGCCGCATCGACCGCCTGCGCTTCCTTCGCCAGCCCCAGCGAGTAGCGCAGCATCATGGCGGCGCTGACAATGGTGGCGATGGGATTGACCATATTCTGCCCGGCACGACGGGGAGCGCTGCCGTGAATGGGTTCATAGAGTCCAAAGATGCGACCGCCCACCTGTGGCACGCCGGCAATACTGGCTGAAGGCAACATTCCCATCGAGCCAGCGAGCATGGAAGCCTCATCGGTCAGGATGTCACCAAAGGTGTTCTCGGTAACAATAACGTCGAAATACTTCGGGTTCTGGATGAGTCGCATGGCGCAGGCATCAACCAGCATATGCTCCAGCTCAACGTCAGGGTACTTTGCCGACATCTCGGTGACGATTTGCCGCCAGAGTCGAGAGGTCTGCAACACATTCGCCTTGTCCACGGAAATCAGTTTCTTACGCCGCCCTTTTGCCAGTTCAAAGCCGACCTTCACAATGCGCTCAATCTCCACTTCGGAGTAAGCCATGGTATCTACGGCGCGTCTGCCGCGAGAAGTGCGCCACTGACTCTTCGGTCTGCCGAAGTAGAGACCGCCGGTAAGCTCACGGACAACGATTAAGTCCACCCCCTCGATAACGTGCGGCTTGAGGTTCGTCCCGTTGACCAGCATGGGATAAACTTTCACCGGGCGCAGGTTGGCAAAAAGTCCGAGTCCCTTGCGCAGTGCTAGCAGACCGTCCTCGGGGTGAACTGGTGCCTGGGGGTCGTCCCACTTGGGTCCGCCGACGGCGCCCAGCAACACAGCGTCGCTATTCTGGCACGCTTTGACTGTTTCCCGGGGTAACGCCTCACCAGTGGCATCGATAGCAGCGCCACCTACCAGCTTATAGTCGAGGCCGAAACTATGCCCGAACTTCCTGCCGATTGCCTGCAAGACCTTGACCGCCTCGGCAGCCACCTCGGGGCCGACGCCGTCGCCGGGCGTGACCGTGATTTTAAACCTTGCCACTAAGACCTCCTGCTTGCCAATCTCTTTTTGGTGTATTCCATCAGCCCGCCGGCAGAAATCAGCTCGCCCATGAAATCGGGATAAGGCTTGGCAGTGAACTGCTTGCCATTGGTCAAATTCTTTATCTTACCGGCAGCTAAATCAACCTCCAGCACATCGCCCGCAGCCGTGTTGTCCACCGCTTCTTCACATTCCAAGAGAGGCAAGCCAATATTGATAGCGTTGCGGAAGAAGATGCGGGCAAAGCTCTTCGCTATTATACAGGAGATACCACTGGCTTTGATAGCCAGCGGAGCGTGCTCCCGCGATGAGCCGCAGCCGAAGTTGGTCTCCGCCACGATGATGTCCCCCGGCTTAACTCTATTGACAAACTCCGCATCTATATCTTCCATGCAGTGCTTGGCTAGCTCCGCCGGGTCGGACACGTTCAGGTAGCGGGCGGGGATGATGGCATCCGTATCCACATTGGCACCGTACTTATGGACTTGACCTTTGAGTGACATTTTTACCTCTCATCATAAAATTTTTAGGAAACAAATCGAGGCTGACCAAGCGTGAATTGTTTTTCATGTTATGTTAAGTATATCAGGAAGGTATCATGAATTTTGCCTTGGAGCATATTTTATCCCTCTTTGTCCAAAAGAGCTTTAATCTTGCCCCACTTTTCCTTATGTTCACTAATATCCTCTGGTTCCACGCCCACTCCCTTCGTTGGTTCCCCCTCTTTATTAATATGGACTGGACAATTCTCATTATCTAGCTTATATTTTCCTTCAGAAATTTTCTCGCTTACCCACCCAGACTTTACAAAATTTTCCCAGTCTCTGGGGGTAAGTACATAAAAGTCAGGCCTTTCGTCAACTCGTTTATTTTGGTAGTCCACGAAGACTAGAATGATGTTTTTACCGAAAATCCCCTTGCACAGCACCCAGTATTTAGCCTGTTTCGCTTTAACCTGTATTCTCAACATCGCTGTTTCAGTCTCGACAAGAAGGTCTGTTCGTTTTCTCAACCCCAGCGTTAATTGAGCATAGATTCCTCTTCTGCATAGCTCGCTAGCAACTGCGAACTCTCCCGCTAATGACAAATCTTGTTTGGCTATTGTCATTCTAACCACCTCTTCAGGACTTTATTCGTTATACCAACTTCTTCTCGTAGTCCTTTACCCTCGGCACCTTCCGGCTTCTGTCCATCAGGTGTCCCTCGGCCTCCAGCTTTTTTGCCTGGGCTTCCGCGCCGCCGGGGTACTTCTCATTCAATTCACCGCCAACTTTCAGCGTGCGCCAGTAAGGGGTAATATCTTTTACGCCTTCGGCAGCCATCTCCTCAGCCGCACGGGCTGCAATACCGGCAAAGATGCCGGTGGTGATGGGTCAGCCGATGGTGGCGCCGTGCTTTTTCGCCACCATTTCACGGATGCGGTTGATGGTGATGAATTTGCCTCTGGGCACCTGACGCATAATCTCATCCACCTCACGCGGGGCGGGGATGCAGACGGTGCCCGTTCCCCAGCGCTGGCTCATATCTGGTGTGATTTCTACCACCTTGGGTAGACCTTTGTCGTCCGCCAGCTTTTCGCGCCAGGTCTTTTTTAGCTTAGTCATTGACCTCACCCCCTTAATCCCCTCTTCCAGAGAGGGGAAACGTTTCCTAGATGTACGACCTATCCCCTGTCCCCTTCCCTAAACAGGGAAGGGGAAATTTATTATAAGGGGACTACGTCACCTTCTTGCAACCCCTAGAAATTGGGGACTGAGTCCTTCACTTTGTGAAGGACTGACGCTCCCTTCTGACAACCCCTTGGTTGAGATTGCTTCGTCGTCCTTCCAAAGAAGGACTCCTCGCAATGACAATAAGCTAATACCCAGACTTCTTGCCGGTCAGGCTATCAATCTCAACCTTGACCACCAGCACGGAATCCAGGTTCTTCTGGGAGAAGTCGCAGTCGGATTCGCTATAAGGCTTGCCTACTGCCGAGTAGTAATGCTTGACGAGCACTCCCAAGCCATGCGCCTTCTCTTCCGCGTTTTCGAGAATATACGCCCGGCCCACGCCGATAACGCTGCGGTACTGCGTGTGGCAGTAGTAGCCTCCGCAGCCCTTTTTGGTTAAACTCGCTGGCGCAACATCAATGTCCACCTCAAAGCAGACCTTGTTGTTCCTTTTGATAACCTCGAGCTTCCGACCTTCCAGCGCCCAGTGGAAATAGAGGGCATTTTTCTCATAGCCGAAGTTAAGAGGAACGATATAAGGCGCATCGCCATCCACCATGCCGAGCCGGCAGACGCTGGCTCTCTTGATTATGTCCTCAATTTCTTTAATATCAGTGATTACTTTGTCTTTGCGTCGCATCAGAATGTCAGTATTCTATCGCTTTCTTTAACTATTTCATAGAGGTCTTTCAATGTGGCAACGGTGGAATCCTTAGGGGCTTCTAGGCGGTGAATCCCAAGACATGTGCCACAGGCAAAGGTTTTGCCTCCACCCACGGAAAATGCCTGGCGCTGCTCTTTAATGTTAAATACCTCTGTGTCCAGTGATTCTAACTCCACGCCTTTACCAATCAAAAACACCTTGAGTTCATCGCCGGTCGCCAGAGCGAAGTTACCATAACGAAAGGCGTTCCACACTATTTCCGAGTCGTTGGAACTGAGAACAATGCCCACCTTCATGATTTCAAATCCTCCGGGCTGGTTCTGCTCTCTTCGTGTTGATATCGATGCCTGACCCTATCCCCTGACCCCTTCCCCTGACAGGAGAAGGGGAACGGATTATATAAGGGGGCTGCGCCCCCTTCTTACAACCCCTGCTCTTTGAACCATCAACCATAACTGAGCAACTCCTCCGGGCTGGCGATTTTGCCGGCTACGGCGCTGGCGGCGGCGACGGCAGGATTTGCCAGATAGACCTCTGATTTGGGACTGCCCATCCTACCCACGAAGTTGCGGTTGGTGGTGGAGATGCAGCGCTCACCGGCAGCCAGCACCCCCATATAACCACCGAGGCAGGGACCACAGGTGGGCGTGCTGACCACTGCGCCCGCCCTGATAAAGAGCTCAATCAGACCCCCTTTCAGAGCATCGAGATAGACCTGCTGCGAGCCGGGGATGATGATGCAGCGCACCTTAGGATGCACCTTCCTCCCCTTCAGTATTTGAGCGGCAATGCGCAAATCCTCCAGACGACCATTGGTACAACTGCCAATGACCGCCTGATTTATCTCGATGCCCGCCACCTGATTGACCGGCCTGGCGTTTGCCGGGGAATGAGGCACGGATACCTGAGGTTCAAGCGAGGAAACGTCGAACTCAAAGACCTGAGCATATTCGGCATCAGCGTCCGACTCATAGACCTGATAGGGCCGTTTTGCCCGCGGCTTGATGTAGTCCAGCGTCTTCTTGTCTACATGAAAGAGACCAGCCTTCGCCCCAGCTTCAATCGCCATGTTCGCCATGGTGAAGCGGCTGTCCATGGAGAGGCTTGCCACCGCCTCGCCAGTGAACTCCATCGCCGAATAGAGAGCACCATCCACACCTATTTTGCCGATGGTGTATAAGATTAAGTCCTTGCCGCTGAGCCACTTCCCCAGCTTGCCGTGATAGACAAACTTGAGCGTTGGCGGGACTTTCATCCAGATATCGCCGGTTGCCATGGCAGCGGCAATATCGGTCGAGCCCATACCCGTGGCGAAGGCGCCCACCGCACCGTAGGTACAGGTATGCGAATCCGCTCCAACAACCACATCACCCGGCAGCACCAAGCCAAGCTCGGGCAGGAGCACGTGTTCAATGCCCATCTGCCCCACCTCAAAATAGACCAGCCCCTGCTCATAGGCGAACTCTCGCATCAGCTTAGCCTGCTCAGCGGAAGCAATGTCCTTGTTCGGCACAAAGTGGTCGGGCACCATGACCACCTTCCTAGGGTCGAAGACCTTGCCCACGCCAATACGCCGGAACTCCTTGATAGCCAGCGGAGCAGTAATATCGTTAGCCAGAACCAGGTCGACCCTGACGTTGATGAATTCAGCCGGGCTGACTTTCTTTCTATCGGCATGAGCAGCGAGTATTTTCTCAGCTAAAGTCAATGTAATTCTCCTTTCTTTCAGGGATTTGAGGAAAGGGTTGAAGCAGCTATCGGATGGGGTGGGGAAGATACAAGACACCCAGTATGAGAGCGGTAGCCACCGCGGCAATCAGGTACATCCCCACCCCCGCCGCCAGACCAACGCCAGCCACCGCCCAAATAGTGGCTGCGGTAGTCAACCCCTCCACAGTGCCTTCCCCCCGGCGCATGATTATCGCCCCGGCACCGAGAAAGCCGACGCCCGTAACGATTCCGGCAGCGACCCGGGCCGGGTCAGCGCCAAATCCGTAGACTGAAATCACGGTAAAGAGAGCCGCCCCCAGGCAGATGAGGGTATTTGTCCTCAGACCAGCGGGTTTACCGGCACGCTCTCGCTGAAAGCCAATAATGGCTCCCAGCGCTACCGCCAGCAGAAGACGGAGAACCATTTCCAGCTCGGCAGGCATATCAGCACCTGAAAACTAACCAGCTACTCTCTTGACAGAAAGAAGTCTGTTAAGGGCATTCATATAAGCCTTGGCGCTAGCAACGATGATGTCCGTATCGGCGCCACGCCCGGTGTAGGTTATGCCATCACTTTCAATTCTTATGATAACCTCACCGATGGCATCAATACCCTCAGTCACCGACTTCACACTGAATTCGGTGAGCTTATTGGGCACTCCTACCAGCCGGTTGATAGCCTTATAGACGGCGTCCACGGGACCTGTCCCCAGCGCCGCATCCTCCAGAACCTTACCATCAGGTCCAATCAGCCTGACAGCAGCGGTGGGGATACCCCTGTCGCCGCAGGTCACCTGAAGGCGGTCGAGATGATAGGCTTCAGATACGGTGCGCTGCTCTTCAGCAATAAGGGACTCGAT
>CAZHRL010000053.1:0-6611 GCA_964534815.1 uncultured Dehalococcoidales bacterium
CCGAAGAAGTAATCGATCTCGTCAAACAGAAGGGCTTAAAAAAGGCGGCGCAAGAAGTTGATGTTGTTACCACCGGTACTTTTGGCCCCATGTGTTCCTCTGGTGCCTACTTCAACATCGGTCACTCTAAACCCAGGATAAAGCTGGGTGGTGGAAAAGTATACCTGAATGATGTCCCCGCTTATACCGGCTTGGCTGCGGTTGACATCTTCTTAGGGGCGAATGCCCTACCCGATGACGACCCCAGAAATAGAATCCACCCTGGAGAATTCAATTATGGTGGAGGCAATATTATCGAGGAGCTTGTTGCCGGCAAGGACATCAAGCTGGTCGCCACAGCTTACGGCACCGATTGTTACCCCAGAAAGAAGCTCGAGACCTGGATTAACATCAAAGACCTGAATGAGGCGGTGCTCTTCAACCCGAGGAACTGCTACCAGAACTATAATGTCGCCGTAAATCTGTCCGATAAGACCATCTACACCTACATGGGCGTGCTCAAGCCTAAACTGGGGAATGCCAACTACTGCTCCGCGGGACAGCTTTCGCCGCTGCTTAAAGACCCATACTATAAGACCGTTGGCATCGGCACCAGGATATTCCTGGGCGGCGGCATCGGCTACGTTGCCTGGCAGGGTACGCAGCATAACCCCACCGTAGCACGCAACGAGAAGGGGATACCGAAATCAGGCGGTGGAACGCTAGCGGTAATTGGTGACCTGAAGCAGATGAGCCCCAGATGGCTGGTAGGAACGAGTATGTTAGGTTATGGTTCCACCCTCACCGTAGGTATTGGCGTGCCTATACCAATACTTTCGGAAGAAATCCTGCAATATGCGGCTGCTACCGATGCTGATATCTCCGCCCCTGTCGTGGATTACTCCGATGCCTATCCCCAGCGGAAACCGGATATACTGGGCGAAGCTACCTATGCCCAACTGAAGAGTGGTAAAATAACAGTCCAGGACAAAGAAGTACCCACCGCTTCCCTATCCAGTTATGCGAAAGCGGTAGAAATCGCCAACATCCTCAAGGACTGGATACAGAAGGGGAAATTCCTGATTACCAGGCCAGTAGCACCGCTACCCGGCGTTGAATCAGGTTTGACTTTCAAGCCGCTGAAAGACCGCCCCATCGAGGCATAAAAGAACAATTCCGACCGGCCTGCCCGAAGAGGGCAGGCCGGTCGGAACCCTACTTTTAATGGAGGTAATGATAATGACCGTATCGAAAAAAATCGTGCTGCACTTTCCGGCACGACTGGCGGACAGGCCAATCGTCAGCCGCTTGGTGAGAGACTTCAACCTCGACTTCAACATCCTGAAGGCTTCTATCATTCCCGACCAAGAAGGCTTGCTGGTGCTGGAGCTGAGCGGGGAGCAAATCGATTACGACAAAGGTATCAAGTATCTGACTAACACTGGAGTAAAAATACAGTCGCTCAGCCAGGATGTGCTGCGCAACGAAGAGCGCTGCACCCATTGCGGCGCCTGTATCACAGTTTGCCCCACCCGTGCTTTCGAGCTCGAGCCTAAAACCAGACTGGTTAAATTTGACGATGAGAAGTGTATAGTTTGCGGATTATGTATCAAGGCTTGCCCGCCGCGAGCTATGGAGCTACACTTTAGTTAATGTATCAACCCAGAACTTATCGACATTGGGTTAAAGCCAAAGACCTGGTCTCCTTTAATGTTGTCGTCAAGGAGACCGACCTCTATATTCTCGCCCGAACCGACCTGATAAGAAAAGCCCACCGGCTCGTCCTGAAACACCGTGCTCCCCTAGAAAAGTACATCGAGAAAAACCCTGCCTTCCTCACCACCCTTGAGCCCATCCCTGTTGAGACCAATGCCCCCCTTATCGTCAGAGAAATGGCAGAGGCAGCCAAGAAAGTTGGCACGGTCGGTCCCATGGCTGCCGTGGCTGGCGCCATCGCCGAATTTGTGGGCAAGGAACTGCTTGCCTTCTCCCCGGAAGTAATTATTGAAAACGGCGGCGACATCTTCCTGCGCAGCCTTCAGAAAAGAATTGTGGGCATTTACGCGGGGGAATCGCCGTTAACCGGGAAAATCGGCGTAGAGATCGAGGCAAAAGATACACCCATTGGCATCTCTACCTCCTCGGGCACAGTGGGGCATTCGCTCAGCTTCGGCAAGGCTGATGCCGCTGTGGTGCTGGCAAAATCAGCCATACTCTCCGATGCTGCCGCTACTGCCATTGGTAATCTCATCAAGCAAGCCAGTGATATTCCCCAAGGACTGGAGTTTGCCCAAGGTATTCCTGAGTTGAAGGGGGTGCTCATCATCGTTGGCGGCAAAATGGGGGTGTGGGGCGATATCAAGATTTGTCAGACCGCTGAGTCTGATGTAGCATAATGGAAATCAGGAAACCGAAGGAGGGAAGCTACCCGAATGTTTAAGACCAGAGTGACGGAAATGTTAGGAATCAAGCACCCCATTATCTGCGGAGGCATGAGCGCCATCAGCCGAGCGGAATTTGTGGCTGCTGTAGCCAATACCGGGGCCTTCAGCATTCTTGCCTCGGCAAGCCTGGAAACACCAGAGGCATTACGGAAGGAAATCAGAAAGACAAAGAGCCTCACCGACAAACCATTCGGGGTGAACCTCAGCCTGTTCCCCTCCGTCCGCCCCATCCCCAATGACGAATTCGTCGAAGTTATTGTTGAAGAAGGCGTTAAAGCCGTGGAGACATCGGGGGTGAGAGCTCCGGCGGAGTATGTGCCCCGTCTCAGAGAAGGTAAGGTGTTGATAATTCATAAGGCGGCTACGGTGAGACACGCCCTTAAAGGGCAGGAGGTGGGGGCGGACATGATAACCATCGTAGGCATGGAAAACGGCGGGGCGACCGGCGTGGAGGATGTCCCCACACTGGTTCTCGTCCCGATACTGACCCGCGAGGCGAAGTTGCCAGTCATCGCCGGCGGAGGGTTTGCTGATGGGCGGGGACTAGTGGCGGCGCTGGCTCTTGGGGCAGAAGCCATCATCATGGGCACCCGCTTTATGGCGACCAAGGAATGCCCCATCCATCCTAACTTTAAGAAATGGCTTCTCGAAGCCACAGAGAGGGACACCGTTCTGGTCATGCGTTCCATCAAAAACACTCACCGTGCGCTGAGAAGCAAGGCTACGGAAAAACTGCTCGAGATGGAAGCCAGAGGTGCTACCCTGAAAGAAATGTTGCCCATCATCGGGCATGACGCCTATGTCAAAACCGCTCTGGAAGGCGATTTTGAAGCTGGTCCGGCGATGGCTGGTCAGGCAGTGGGACTGATAAATGATATCCCCACAGTCAAGGAACTGGTTGATAGAATCATGGCTGAGGCTGAAGCCGTCAGGCAACGTCTCAACAAGCTCGCTGTCTAGGGCTGAGCCTGAGAATTCTGGGCACGCGATTTAAGCCACTTTTGCTTTTGACTGAGGCGGACTTCCTCGTTCGTGGGCTGATAATGAGCCAAGAAGTTGTCTTTGAAAGAGCTGAAGTTGCCGTTGAGGATAGCATTTCTCGCTTCTCTCATCAGGTTGCTGATAAAGCCCAGATTGTGAATTGTAGCCAGGCGGTAAGCTAAAAGCTCCTCGCAATCGAAGAGATGGCGGAGATAAGCTGCCGAGAAATGGCGACAGGTGTAGCAACTGCAAGTGGAATCGATTGGCTTTTCCTGAGAGCGGTAAACCGCGTTGCGAATATTCACCCTTCCCGTGGGGGTAAAGAAGGCGCCATTGCGCGCCACCCGTGTAGGCAGGGCGCAGTCAAAGAGGTCAATGCCCCGGGCAATGCCCTCGAGCAGGTCCTCAGGAGAACCAACCCCCATAAGGTAGCGTGGCTTGTCCTCGGGCAATAACACCACCGTTTCTTCCACCATTCTCCAGGTCTCTTTCTTCGGCTCACCGATGCTCAAGCCACCGATGGCATAGCCCGCGAAATCCAGCGAAGTGAGGTATGCCGCCGACTGCTCCCGTAGCTGCGAGAAGACGCCACCTTGCACGATGGCGTAAAGAGTCTGGTCGCGGCGTTTTTTGGCTTTGAGGCATCGTTCTGCCCAGCGATGTGTCCGCTCTACGGCTAACTGAATCTCCGCAAAGCTTGTGCCATAAGGTGGGCACTCGTCCAGAACCATAATGATGTCTGCCCCGAGCGCTTCCTGAAACTGGATAGCCAGCTCCGGAGTGAGGAAATGCTCGCTGCCGTCGATATGGGAGCGAAAAACAACACCATCATCGTTCACCTTCCGCAGCGCTGCCAGGCTGAATATCTGATAGCCGCCGCTATCGGTGAGAATGGCGCCATCCCAGCCCATAAACTGGTGCAGACCGCCCATCTTTCCGATGACTTCAATGCCCGGTCGGAGGTAGAGGTGATAGGTATTCGCCAGGAGCATGGAGTAGCCCAGGGACTTGACCTCATCGGGGATGAGCGTTTTCACCGTTGCCTGACTGCCCACCGGCAGAAAAACGGGACTGGGCACCAGTCCGCGCGGTGTTATCAGTTCACCTGCCCGAGCTTGAGCTTGAGTCTTTATCAGACGGAAATTGTCGCTTACCATCTACCTTAACCAGGTATCCAGACACATGATGAGAAACATAAGTCCGAGATAGGGGAAAGCAGACAGCTTGTATAAGCGCCAGGCGTCCTGCGAGGCGTGCGAAACAACCAGTCGGGAAGTGGCGTACACCATCAAAGCACCGAGAACAATGGTTGACACTAAATAAAGCCAAGCAAAGCCGCCAACGAAATATAAAGCGATGGAAGCGGCAAAGAGCAATACAGAAAAAGCCAGCAACACCTTCACCGAGTCCTTGACTTCCCAGCTCAGGGGGAAGTAAGTCAGCCCTGCCTGGATATAGTCTTCCCGGTGGGCAATCATCACACTCCAGACGTGAAGTGGCAGCCAGACAGCGATGAGCAGGCACAAGAACAAAAGTTCCCAGCCGAAGGCAGGTCTGACGGCAAACCAACCCATCAATACGGGAGCACAACTGGCGAGCATACCCTGCGGAAAGACACAGGTCACTCGCTTGCGCCCGGTGACCGCCGCCAGCGTGCCGATGAAATCGGCGGCAAAGGCATAGGGATGCAGATACCAGGCAAGACCCAGACCGATAATAACAAGGCTGATAGTTAGCGGCAGCACCTTCTCCGGCGGTGCGATATGCTTTGAGGGCAAGGCTCTGTGTTTCGTGCGCCGCATAAGGGTGTCGATACCGCAATCGAGATAATTGGTTAGCCCGTTAGCTCCGGCGCTGGCGATAAAAATCGCCAGGGCAATGAGCAGCAGCCTTGGAGATAAAGCTCCGTCGCCGACAACAATGGCGGCGCCAAGCCCGATAAAGGTGAGCAGGATGCTCGCCCGGGGCTTCAAAACTTCAAGGTAGTATTTTACCATCTAACCCGACTCGAAGGCTTCTTGCTTAAAGCCTTAGTGACCCAGACGCCTAAGGAACAGCGGCTTTCTCCAGATATTCGGCGTCGTGAATGGCGATAACAATGTCCGCCATGTTTTTGACTTTCAGAACATTCTCATAGGCTTGAATGACGTTGATATGTATCCCGGGCGCAATCACGGGCATGGTCTGCCGCACAACCGGCGGCGGCTCGAAGTTTTCACGGATAGTGCAGAGCCCAGAGATGACAACCTTCCCTTTCGCCGTCTTGATGACCACCGACTGCCCGCCGGCAGTATGCCCCGGAGTCTTGACTGCTGAGACCTCATCGCAGACCCTGGCATCTCCATCTATCACCTCAAACTTGAGTCCCTCAAGAAAGGCTCTATTGTAAGCTGAAGCGAAGACCGGGTGAGGGTTCCGCGCAAACTCAAGCTCATCCTTCTGGACCAGGAATCTGGCTCCAGGGAGCTTGGCTGCCTGCGCCACATGGTCGTAGTGAAGCTGGGTCATGATGACAAGGTCGATATCGCCGGGGCTCAGCCCCAGCTTCTTCAGGCCAGCTTCAAGCGTCTGCACTTCCTGGTAAGGCTGTCCCAGCTTAGCGGCGTATTCCGCACTGCTCCCGGCATCGACCAGAATCTTCTCTTTTGTCCCCTCGATATACCAGACATACTGCCCCACCAATGTCTTCAGCCCAAAATTGCGCAGATAGGTGAAGATGCACTTATCCCTCTTGCCCTGGCAAATTGGTATCGGGCGGACAACACAGTTAGCCATGATTGCCTCCTTGCCGGTGTTTCATCCTATACTCTCGTCGAGATAGCTTTGCAGGATGATAGCGGCAGCGACAGCATCGTCCCTTCTTTTATTTTTTGTTTCCTTGGTGCTGGCTTCCCGCATCAGGCGCTGAGCCGAGACAGTAGTCAAGCGTTCATCCCGCAACTCAATGGGGACTGCGGTATGAAGACGCAGGCTATGGACGAAAGCCTCAACCTTCGCCGCCTGTGTGCTCAGGCTACCATCCATCAGGCGTGGCAAGCCCGCCACAATCTGCTTGACCTCATGCTTGACGACGATGTCGATAATCGCCCTAACGTCCGCTTCTTCATCGCTGCGCTCGATAATCATCAGCGGGCGGGCAAACAAGCCCTGAGGGTCGCTGAGGGCGACACCAATCCTTTTATCGCCGATGTCAAGTCCCAGGCTACG
>CAZHRL010000054.1:0-6598 GCA_964534815.1 uncultured Dehalococcoidales bacterium
GGTAATTATTTCACCTTTATGAGAAGCATCGCGCTCGGCAACAGGCATTGACTTAGCTCTCACTGTAGCCATCTGAGGCTTTGCCTCGCTGACGAAGTTGGCATAAGCGTTCCCGCCATAAACCGGTTTGGTGCGTATCAGGAGCCTGGTCTGGGGGTCTATCCTCAGGTCGACACAGTCTGTTACGAGCCTGGTTTTCAGTCGGAAGGCTAAACGTGGCGCTAGGTCACGCCCGATAGATGTTTGACCGAAGAGAAGGATATTTGGTCTCAGTTCCCGGCAAACCTCTTCCATAACCGCGACGTAAGCGTCAGTCTGATAGTCCTTGAGCCAAGGATGGTCAGCAACGTAAACTTTGTCGGCACCAAATTCAATTGCTTCCCGCAAGACAGCATTGGGAATGCCACTTCCCATAAAGATAATGTCAAGTTCTTCATTCAATTGGCTGGCTAGCTTCCTGCCGCTACCTAAAAGCTCCAGTGTAAGTGGTGATAACCTATTATCCTGAAGCTCACCATAAATCAAAATGCCTTCGGCGTCAGCCACAGAATTTGCCTCCATTACAGAATCTAGTTCGGGTTCAGCTCCAGAATTTTGTCAGCCAGTGCCACTGCTGCTTCTTCCAATGAGCCTGCCTTGAATAGGTGGCACTTTCTCTCACGAGCAGGAATGAAAAGGTCAAGAAGTTTAAGACCGTCTGGGCTGACCAGTGTTGCCACATCAACTCCAATGTCCTGAGCCGTCAATACCTTTATCTGTTTTTTCTTAGCGGTCATTATCCCCTTGAGTGTGGGGTAGCGGGGCTGCCCCAGTTCGTTGGTCACCGTCAGCAGGGCAGGCAAGGTCACCTCAGCTACTTCAAAGCCATCCGGGATAACTCGTTCCACCTTTAATTTAGCGTCGGTGAGTTCAATGTTCTTAACCAGCGTTGCGCTGGGCATATTGAGAAACTCAGCGATTCCTGGGCCCACCTGTCCTGTATTCCAGTCAGCGGCTTCTCTCCCGCATAAGATGAGGTCGAAAGCGCCCAATTTCTTTATCGCCATAGCCAGACAATAAGCAGTCGAGAAGCTGTCGAATCCCTCGATATTAAGTTTCTCAAGTAAGACGCCCTCATCGGCTCCCATAGCTATAGCCTGTCTGAGCATATCTTCCGCTGAAGGAAGCCCCATAGTGAGCACAGTAATATTGCCTCCATATTTATCTTTGACTCTGAGAGCAGCTTCCACGGCGTTTTCATCAAAGGGATTGATTACGGGTGCTGCTCCCAGTGGAGGAATCACTCGTTTCCCAACCGGGTCAACCTTAAAGCCGGCAGGTGGTGTCTCCGGGTCGGGCACCTGTTTGACGCAGACAATTATATTCAAAGGCTCCTCCTTGACTCATTTGACTGTAACTTGGCAGGCACAAAAAATGTCAGGGAAGTTGTAGAAAAAGCAGTCGAGATTAGCCCGGGCGGTGGGCGCTCCAGACACTGATAAGAGGTTTGCCTTCCTTGAATCGGCTCAGCCGAAATACCGTCCAATCTATGAGTGTTG
Organism: uncultured Dehalococcoidales bacterium; assembly: GCA_964534815.1. GTDB lineage: Bacteria > Chloroflexota > Dehalococcoidia > Dehalococcoidales > CAZHRL01 > CAZHRL01. The sequence goes on from CAZHRL010000054.1 coordinate 1,539, forward strand.
TCCTGTCCTCCGTTATCAGTTCAGCCATTATTTCACCCACGGCAGTGCTCTGCCCAAAGCCAACTCCGCTCCAGCCGCAGCAAATATAGAACCCCTCAACTTCCGGAACTTTGCCCAGTATAGGGCTTTCATCTGGAGGAACGTCATAAATGCCGGAATAGCCGCCCCGGTAGGAACCCCTCTTCATGCACGATAAAAGAAGAGGCATTTCCCTGATGAAGAGTCTAACAGACTCTTCATCGACTTCTTCATTGAAATGGTCCGGGTCTTGAACTAGAGCCTCGGGGCGCTTGAAGCTACAGGTCTCGACGGCTATCAGGATGTCCTCGCCGTCGGGCCGATAGTGGTGCTCATTGACCAGATTGTGAATGATGGGGAAAAGACCGCGGAAGTTCCAGGGGCGCAGGTAAGAGAGGATTTGCTCCCGCCTTATGGTTATAGGGATGTCTATCCCCACCATTCGTCCTATCTGCTGCGCCCACACACCGGCAGCGTTCACCACTACCGGTGTTGAAATCTCGCCTTTATTCGTGATAACAGACTTAACCTTGCCACTGGACACTTTTATAGCGGTAACTTCTGTTTCCTCACGAATATCGGCACCGAGGTCTCTGGCACGTTTGGCGAAAGCAGCAACAGTCGTCAGCGGGTTCAAGTGGCAGGCGTCCGGATAATAAATTCCCGCTCCAAAGCCTTCAACATTAAGCTGCGGAACCAGCTCCTGAAGTTCTTCCCGGTAAAGGAAACGGAGGTTGACTCCCATCTTCTTCTCCCACTCGGCATCAGCTTTTAGCGCTTCCGTATCTTTTTCTGGAGCAATTCTCACCCGCCCGCAAGGCACCAGCCCGGGGTCTCCCCCGATTTCTTCTTTGAAGTTCTTGAAAATGTGCAGGCTCATCAGGAGTATCTTCATGGTCTCTTCAATGGGAGAAAAGGGTCGGACATTTGCCAGTGACTTTCCCGTGGGTCCGGATGCCAGATATTTCTTCTCCACGAGCACCACTTTCTTAACACCTCGCTGCGCCAGGCGCATGGCGATACTGGTCCCCATGCAACCGCCGCCAATAACTACCACATCGGCTGTTTCCGCCATTTACCATGTCTCCTTTTGCACCGGTTATTTCACTCTAGTCAGGTGAAATTCGAGATGGCTATCCAATCGCTATATCTTAACGCGCTGTCCCTGCGAAGTTCAAATCTCGGGTGGGCAGTTGTATTTCGGCTTGCCTGTCAGGCGCGTCTTTAGCGACGTGGTTTTTTAAGAGGTGTGCTTTCTCTTCTTGTATTTAACCACTGCGACGGCTAAGCCAGCGGCAAAATAGATAGAACCAACGATGAGGCAGATAAAAAATGTGGACAGAGGTGAATTCCTGACAGCCAGTATGCCGGTGAAGTAAGAAAGGACGCCAATCCCTATATCAACAATACCTGCTAGTATTAAGAGAAAACTCCAGAAGTTACCGAATAATATATGCTTGATAAACTCCGTGTTAGCTTCTCCCAACTCACTAAGAGGATAGCAGGATAAAAGAGGTCTTCACGTCAACAAGCGTGGGACGAAACACAGAGCGGCAGTAGTCGGGCAAATGGTTTTTAGGCTGGCCCTATTTCCACTCCTTTAGGAACGACAACAATGCCTGTCTCTGAGATGGTGCAGCCTCTTTTCCTGTCTGCTTCAGGGTCAAAGCCAAGGGATGCGCCAGCCTGAATTCTCACTTCCTTATCAATGATAGCCCCTCTTATCTTGACGTTTGGCTCGATGATGACATCATCAAATATAATTGATTGCTCTACGGTGGAGTCTCTCTCTACGACGACGCCCGGTGAGAGTATGGAATGCCACACCGTCCCGCCACTGATGATGCAGCCATCGCAGACTAGAGACTCCAGCGCTCTGCCGCCCATAATGCACTTGCTTGGTGGCACTGGCCTTTGATAAGTTCGGAAGGGCCATTTCTCTCCGTAGAGATTAAACAGGGGGTCTACGCCCACCAGGTCCATGCACGCCTCATAGTATGATTCAAGAGTGCCCACATCCTTCCAGTAGGAGGAATCACGCGTCCTCTCCACCAGGACATTTCTCCTCTTGCCATCTTTCACTTCGACGACAAAGTCTTCAATCTTGTTCTCCTTCTCATAGTCATAAACATAGATGTCAGAGTGGGTGCCTGTGATTCTTGGGATAATATCTTTGCCGAAATCGTCGCCCGCGCCTTCCAGCGTCTCCATCAGGGCATCAGCCTTAAAGAGGTAGACGCCCATTGAAGCGAGGGCATAATCTGGGGCTTCTGGCATTGTCTTTGGATTGGCTGGCTTTTCTTCAAAACCAACCAGCCGATAGTCTTGGTCTATTTCCAGCACACCAAGCCTGTCTGCTGCCTGTTCTTTTCTCACTCTGACGGCGGAGATGGTGGCTCTGGCACCTTTCATTATGTGGAAGTTAAGCATCTGAACATAGTTCATTTTGTAAATGTGGTCGCCGGAGAGGACAAGAATATGCTCAGCTTCCTTTTTCTTGAGCAGGTCCAGGTTCTGGCGCACTGCGTCTGCCGTGCCACGGTACCAGTCGGCGCCCCCCTTCTGCTGGGCTGGTATGCAGTAGATGTAGTCGCCCAACCTTGAGCTGGAGATGCCCCATCCCTCCTGGATATGCTGCTGTAATGAGCCTGACCGATACTGCGTCAGAACATAAATCCGGCGAATGCCTGAATTGACACAGTTGCTCAGGGTGAAATCAATGATACGGAATTTCCCTCCGAAGGGGACGGCCGCTTTGGAGCGCTCCCTGGTCAGTGGTTGCAGCCTTTCCCCCGCCCCACCAGCCATGACTATGCTCAGCAGTTTCTCCACCGCCATCACCCCCTTTAAGGCTGACTAAGGTATGTCAGTTGATAGCATCCTTTCAAAATTATATCAAAGCCGAGTTTTGCGCATCAAAAACGGTATCTCAGGGTTTTCATAATAATCCCCTTTTTGCCGTTTGTCAATATTTTCTGAACTCTTGGCACAAATAATTTGTCGACAATTGTTCACTAACCTGATATGTGGCAGATGAGGCATCACGGATGGGAATCGGCTATAATAGAAACAAAAGCCTCTACTGCCTTCAGCTATTCGGAGGCTGAATCTGGACTTCTAGGTATTTGATATGTGGGAGGTAGACACGATGATGGTAAAGCCGGCCGCCGCTGGTGAGCGGGATGTGGCAGACCTAGCTGTGAAGCAGTCTTCTGGTCTCCCGTCTCGACCTTTACATATTGCTATGGCTTCTCCTGAAATTGCCCCCTTTGCCAAGACCGGCGGACTCGGCGATACGCTGGATGCGCTCCCCAGGGCTCTGGAAAGGCTCGGGCTCCGCGTCTCCCTTATCATGCCAGCCTACCGTTCCGTTCTGCGTGGCGGTTTTGCGCTGGAGGACACCGGAATCCGCATCGTTGCTCCTGTTTCCTCTCGTATGGAGGAAGGAACCCTCCTGAAAACAAGGATGGGTAAGGATATTTCTGTCTATTTCATCCGCGCCGACCGTTATTTCGACCGGGACTTTGTCTATGGCACGCCGGAGGGGGACTATCCTGATAATGCCGAGCGTTTTACCTTCTTCTCCCGGGCTGTTCTCGAGGTCTTGAAGCTTGACCCACCTTCGATTCTTCACGCTCACGACTGGCAGCCAGCCCTCGCCATAGCTTTCCTCAAAGCCGAGCCCGAACGTTATCGTGGACTTTCCCCGCTGAAGACTGTCTTCACCGTCCATAACCCGGGCTACCAGGGACTTTTCTGGCATTTCGACTGGCATCTCTTGAATCTCGACTGGCGGTTCTTTGCCCCCGGATATCTGGAGTTTTATGGGAAAATTAACTTTCTCAAGGGCGGACTGGTCTTTGCTGATGCCATTACCACGGTAAGCCCGGCCTATGCTGCCGAAATCAAGACCCCCGAGCAGGGTTTTGGTCTGGATGGCGTCTTCCGGGAGCGCGCAGCCGACCTCTACGGCATTCTCAACGGCGTTGACTATGACCTCTGGAATCCGGAGATTGACCCTTACCTGGGCAGAAGATTCAGCCCGAATAAGCTCGAAGGGAAGAAAGCCGCCAAGGCGGAACTCCAGCGGCTTTTCGGTCTTCCAGAAAATCCCGCTATTCCTTTGCTTGGCATGCTCTCACGCCTCGCCCGGCAGAAGGGTTTTGACCTCCTTGAAGAAGCGCTGGACGATTTGCTATCTCGAGACCTCCAGTTTGTCCTCCTCGGGACAGGGGAGCAGAGCTACCAGGAGTTTTTTAGGCAGGTGTCGGGGCGGTATCCCGGGAAAATGGGAGTGCAGATTGCCTTTGATGAGTCCCTGGCTCATAAGCTTATCGCCGGGTGTGATATGTTTCTCATGCCCTCCCGTTATGAGCCGGGCGGGCTCACCCAGATTTACAGCCTCAAGTATGGCACAGTTCCCATCGTCAGGGCGACCGGAGGCTTGAAAGATACCATCGAAGAGTTTGACCCGAGAACGGGAAGAGGCAATGGCTTTGTTTTCGTTCCCTATAAGGCTCAGGCTCTCCTGGAAGCCGTTGACCGTGCCCTGGCTCTGTTTCGCAACAAGAGGGAGTGGACGACTTTAGTGAAGAACGCTATGGCTGCCAAATTCTCCTGGGAGCGCTCCGCCCGCGCCTATCTTGAGCTTTATCAGAGGCTCATGGGAAGCTGAAGCCGCGTGAAATAGACTCAGGTCTTTCCCTTGAGGTCGTTTAGCAACTCGCAATGACGTGGTGTGACGATGTTCGTAAACAATCTCTTTCCTTCCATTTTGTCCTTTCCCATCGTTCTCAGCTATAATGCGATATAGTAATTGTTTAAGGTAGTTTTGTCCTGGGTTATCGGAGGCGTTATTGATGAGACTGGTTGTCGCCGATGTCGAAAGGTGTGTTGGCTGTCAGTGCTGCATGTTTGCCTGCGTGAGAAGACAGAATGAAGCCGGCTTAGCCCGGACTTGCCTTGAGGTGAGGTCTGTGGGAGGCATGGAGCGTGGCTTTATCGTGGTGGTCTGCCGTGCCTGTGCCGACCCTCCCTGTGTC
>CAZHRL010000055.1:0-6557 GCA_964534815.1 uncultured Dehalococcoidales bacterium
CGCCGCTCAGCTCATCAAAACGGCGCTGCTGTAACTCACTGATACCCACCTGCTCAAAAGCATCTGAGACAGACTGTCTATCGACTTCTCTTTCTTCGGCAAAGGCTTTAAGGAAGGGGATGCGACCCAGCATGACCACCTCTGTGGCGGTAAAGGCAAAGGATATGTGAAATTGCTGGGGAACAACAGCAACCGTGCGGGCGATAGACTTCCGACTCAACTGGCTTAAGCTCGAGCCGTCCAGCCAGATTTCACCCTGACTGGGCTTGAGGACACCGCTGGCGAGCTTGATGAGAGTGGTCTTGCCCGAGCCATTGGGACCGAGCAGAGCCACCATCTCGCCCGGGTTGATAGCGAGGCTGACGTTATGCAAAACCAGCCCCTTAAAATAGGAAAAACTGACCTGCCGACTTTGTAAACTGACCATCAGAAAGCGTATTCCCTCCTCGTATGTCGCAACAGGTAAAGGAAGAACGGTGCACCAACGACGGCGGTAACCACGCCTACCGGTATCTCTACCGGAGCCAGAATGGTGCGGGCTAAAAGGTCGGCGAGCACAACGAAAATAGCACCCGCCAGTGCCGAAGCTGGCAGAAGAAAACGATGGTCCGGACCCAGGCTCAGACGCACGGCGTGAGGCACCACCAGCCCGACAAAGCCGACCAGCCCACTGATTGAGACGGCGGATGCCGTGAGCAGGGAGCCCAGAGCCAGAATGACTATTTTGTCCCGCTCCACCTCAACGCCGAGATAAGCAGCGCCCTCTTCCCCCAGAGAAAAGGCGTTCAAATGGACGGCGAAAAAGCGGGCACCGACGATGCCGCCGATGACTAGAGGTGCAATCGCCGCGAGCTGCTCCCAGCTTGTTACCGAGATATGTCCCATCAGGAAGGAATAGACGAGGTGAAGGTTTAAGCCCAGCCGGTCGCTAATGAGGATGATGAAGAACATCACTGCTGCCAGCAGAGAGCTGACGACAAAGCCAGCCAGAAGCATACTGATAATGGGCGCTTTGCCTCCCACCCGCGCCAGGTTATAGACCAGAATTACCGTGGCTAAAGCGCCGCAGAAGGCAGCCAGCGGCACCAGACCGAAGCCGAGGAAAGCCAGATTCACCGGTAGCATCAGGGCTATAGTCGCGCCCAGGGCAGCGCCAGCAGAAGTGCCGATGATATAAGGGTCAGCCATTGGGTTGCGCAGCAAGCCCTGAAAGAGCACGCCGGCGGTCGCCAGGGCTGCCCCCACCAGCGCCCCACCAAGCACCCGCGGCAACCTTATCTGAAAGATAATCGTCTCTTCAGCCGCCCGCCAGGTAGCAGGGAAGTCGAAGACAGCAGCCTTATTCAGCGCCATCTTCAGGACGTCAGGCAGGGAGATAGTTACTGCCCCGAAAGCGCTCGCCAGAAGCAGCGCGGCGAGCAGAACTCCGCCCAGCAGTAACAGGACTAAAGCTAACCGGTTGCCCTTTCTCAATCTTTTCAACATAGGTCAATAAAAAATCCCCTCGTTGGCAGAACAAGGGGATTTTCGTCACTTTGGAACTCCCCCATCTCCGCGGAGGTAACTTAAAAGGCTGGCGTTCTGACTTCTCATCCTTCTAAAGGAAGGACAGTTACAGTAGGCGGAACTGTGCCGGAATTGCACCGGACTTGCCTTCCATTTAAGCCTTTCGCTTGCGCTCAGGCACCTTTACCCGTATTCAATTTTAATTCAGCATATCAAATAGAATGAGAAAAGTCAACCGGCTTGACCCTTCCCCCGCATTAGCATAAACTAGGCGCAATTAAATCCCTAAGGAGTTCACCGTGAAAAAACCAGTAATTGCCGTTGCTGAATTCAAGCACGAGACCAACTGCTTCTGCCCCAACAAGGCGGGGCGCAAAGAGTATGAGGAAGCCTACTTAAAGTTTGGCGACGAAGTGATTTCCTACTTCAAGGGCACCAAGACAGATGTGGGTGGTATGATTGCCGCCTCGGAGAAGGAAGGCTTCAAGATAATCCCCATCATGGCGACCTTCGCCACGCCCACCGGGCTGACCACCCGTGAAATGTTCGAGTTTGCCAGGAACAGGATAATACAGACTATCGCCGATACGAACCCTGACGGCGTCCTTCTTTCCCTCCACGGCGCTATGGTTGCCGAAAATGCGCCCGATGCCGAAGGTGAGCTGCTCAAAGCAATTCGCCAAGCTGTGGGAACAAAGATGCCAACTATTACCACTCTGGACCTCCACGGCAATGTAACTGACCTGATGGTGGGAAATGCCAATGCCTTCTTCCCCTACGAGACCTATCCCCACATCGATGGCTTTGAGCGCGGCTATGAGGCGGGGGTGTGCCTGGTCAAAATGCTGAGAGGAGAGATTTCGCCCGTGATGAAACTAAAGCATATACCCCTCCTCGCCCAGCCGATAGAGACCGCCAGCGAACCCCATGCCACTCTGCTTCAGAAAGTGCACCAATGGGAGAAAAACCCGAAGGTAATCAACGTGGCGGTGATGCACGGCTTCCCCTGGTCGGATATACCGGACGCCACGATGTCAGCCATTGCCGTCACGGATGGTGATAGGAAACTCGCTGAGGAAATCGGCACGGATATGGCAAGGGCAATCTGGGAAAGACGGGACAAATTCAGAAAGAAGTTCCTTTCTCCCGAAGAAGCCGTTAAAGAGGCAATGGCTTTCCCTGATGGTCCGGTGATTATCGCCGATGTTGCCGACACACCCGGCGGAGGTGGCACCAGCGACTCCACCTTTGTGCTTAAAGCCCTGCTCGAAGCCGGAGCCAAGAACGTAGCGCTGGCTCTGATACGCGACCCCAAATCAGTGCAGCAAGCGATAGATGCTGGCGTCGGCAACAGGGTTAAGTTGAATCTGGGCGGTAGGTTCGCGCCTAGAGAGGTAACCGGCGGTCCGCTGGAAGTCGCTGGCACGGTAAGGACGATTGCCGATGGGCAGTTCATCGTTAAGGGTCCGATGACCAGGGGGTTGCAGGTCAATATGGGACGCACAGTGGTCCTGGACGTTGACGGCATTGAGATTATTATCGTCGAGCGGCATCTTCAGGCTTATGACCAGGAGGTCTTCCGCCGCGTGGGTATTGAGCCAACGGAAAAGAAGATAATCGTGCTGAAGTCGGCGATACACTATAAAGCCAGCTTCGGTCCCATCGCTAAGAAAATATTCGATGTGGACACCCCGGAATATCTGACGATGAACTTCGCCTCTCTGCCCTTCAAAAACATACGGCGGCCGGTCTATCCTTTAGACAAGGACTTTGAGTTCATTCCCTGAGATTTGCCCTGACAAAGTGGAAGCGGCAGACATCGTCGCCTTTTGATAACAAAGCGGTGCGGAAGGCTTTCACCCTGTACTTCGGCTGGCTCAGCTCTTCCATCCAGAGCTCATCACCGGCGCAAAGCAGAGGCAACACCTCCAGCCCATTATTGGCACGGAAAAAATCGTTGAAGAAGCACTTGCGGACTATAGTAACAGCTTCCTTGTCGTTCAAGACTTCCTGCTCATAGATGAAAGCACGCCCGAACTTTCTGTCACCAATCTTTTTGAAGTTTGCCGCTGCTTTTTCAAAAGCTTTTTCGGGCGCATCAGGGGTGATACCAAAGCGCTCAGCAAGATAAGCCGCCACATTCTTTTTAGCTTCACCATACAGGGCATCAAAAAGGCTTTCCCGCAGGAATTTTTTATCAGCAATCAGCGGCGAAAGCACGCGATACGCCGCCAGCAAAAAGGAAGAGAGGAGCAGATGGGACTGGCTCGGCGCGTCAACTATCTGAAAAGCGTTCACCGCTACTATCGTTTGGGCGCAGTCTTCAATCTCACTGCTGACTTCCGCCCAGGGCTGTCTAGTGAAAGATGCCACCCTTCTCTCCAGCGGGGAGAGGAAAGAAAGGGCGAAGGCTGTCACCTGTGCTTCAAGCTCATTTGAATTCTCTGTCATAATTAACCCCCTTATGCATGCGGCAGTGAAAGAATGATAAGCGGTCGGATAAGTCTTGTCAAAAGCGACTTTTGTTCTTGACAACCATATTATATCGTCTTATCATTATTGTCATATTTTTAGTGGGGCAAATTGCTGCCCCACTATTGCTTAAAGAAGGAGATTGGCAATGAAAATTGGAGACATTTTGAGAATCAGAGGTCGCCCGGTTATCACCGCTGAGCCAGATGAGACCGTACACGATGCCATCCAGAAAATGGTAAACAACAGGATAGGGGCACTCCCCATATGCGATGGCAAGGGCAACATGGTCGGCATCGTCTCGGAAAGAGACCTTTTAAAAGAGTGCGCGCAACGCGCCAGCGCCATCAAGCAGACTAAAATCAAAGAGATGATGACCAAAGAGGTCATCATCGGCGTTCCTGACGATAGCATCGATTACATTATCAGTGTGATGACCCAGAAGGGGGTAAGACACCTCCCCATAATGGCTGGAACCAGGCTGGAAGGTATGATATCCATGCGGGATATTGTCCAGGCACAGCTAGAGGAGCTCAAGTCAAAGCTGGAAGATACCAAGGCGCAGGTCCGCTATCTGAGCAACTATACATTGGGGGAAACTGATTAACAGACCAGCTATCTATGCCACTATAATACGAAATCCGACTATGACAAATGCTGCCCGAGGCAGGCAAGGCTTGGTATGCGCGGGTAGTCCGCGCTCTCCGGATAATAGTTACCGCGGTCGAGGAGCACGCCCTTGATGCCGGCGTTTTTCGCTCCCACAATATCAATACGGTACTGGTCGCCGACGTATAATGCTTCTGAAGCCCGCACTCTGGCCTGTTTTAATGCCGCCTGGAATATCTCCGGCTGCGGCTTGTTGTAGCCCACCTCCTGCGAAGTAACCACCACCTGAAGCCACGAATTCAGTCCAAGTTCATGGAGCATGGGCGTAATATCGCTATCCACGTTCGAGATAAGACCCAGAATCAACCCTCTGCTTTGAAGGTCGGTCAGCGCCGGCGCCACATCATCGAAAAGCACCAGCTTTGGCTTGAACTGCTGCATTTTGCCCAGCAAGGTGAGCAACAGTTCGCGTGTCGCCTCTATCCCCGCCTCTTTGAGTATTATTTCGTGGTACCTGGCATAGAGCGCCATTTTCTCATCCGGCGACCTCTTGCCCAGAGGAAAACGGGCAAGCTCCTCATAGATGAACTCGTTAGCCACAAAGAAAGGGCGGCGTAAAGCCTCCGGTTTGACATCGATGCCGAAGCCCTTGAGGGCTATCGACTCAAGCTCTTCCTGAGGTGGCTCGTAGCGGACCAGGGTATAATAAAGGTCGAAGAATACGGCTTTAATCATAAGGGCAAAATCCTCATCTATTGTAATGGAACGGGCTCCCGTCGTAAAGTGGAGAACTTTGAGATTGTTTACGAACATCATCACGCCCAGAGATTGCTTCGTCCTTCTGCTGAAGGACTCGTAATGACGCCTTCTGGCTTTTGCCTGGCGAGTTGCTAAACGACCTCAACTTTGTCATTTGAAACCACAAGGTTTATAATCTCACCAGCAGCAAAGGAAGGGGGCAGCCATGCAGGAGCATATACCAACATACGAGGAGGCACTGGCGCTGTTCAAGGAGTTCAACAAGAGTGACAGCCTGCTGAAACACGCTTATGCCGTCGAAGGGGTGATACGCTATATGGCGCGCAAGTTCGGGGAGGATGAGGGGAAGTGGGGCATCATCGGGCTGGTGCACGACCTCGACTACGAATGTTTCCCCGAGCAGCACTGCCACAAAGTGCGGGAGATACTGAAGGAACGAGGCTGGCCCGAAGAGTACATTCGAGCCATCGTCTCCCACGGCTGGGGTCTCTGCAGCGACGTCGAGCCACAGACAAAGATGGAGAAAATACTCTACGCCGTCGATGAACTCACCGGTCTTATCACGGCAGTAGCCATCATCCGACCCTCCAGAAGCCTGTCCGACCTAGAAGCGAAGTCGGTGATAAAGAAATGGAAGGACAAAGCCTTCGCCGCGGGGGTGAACCGCGCTGTAATTGAGAAGGGAGCCACCATGCTGGGCGTGGAGCTAAAAGACCTGATTGCCGATACCATTATGGGTATGCGCGAAGTAGCCAACCGTATCGGGCTGTAAACTTGCTGCCGCCTGACAGAGGCGGTATACTTAGCCCAAAAGTCCTTCAGGAGAAAGACGATGCCATGGGTTGATATTATCGTAGCTTTGATACTCCTCTTCAGCTTTTTGGGCGGCATTAAAGAGGGTGCGGTCAAGTCCTTCTTTTCTCTGCTCACCTTCCTCATTGCGCTGCCCCTCACCGGACTCTCCTACCACTTTATCGCCAATCTCCTCTCCTTTCTGCCGGGGACTAACTGGGAAAACTTTTTCGGCTTCTTCATCACGCTCGCCATAATCACTATCATCTTAAGTCTTATTTCCCTCATACCACGGAAACTGATTGAGAAAATCTGGGGTAGCGGCATATTGTCCCGTTTGATTGGCGCTGCTCTCAGCCTCTTCAATGCTGCCCTGGGACTGGCAGTCTTTGTCCTCGTCCTCAAAGCCTACCCTATTT
>CAZHRL010000056.1:0-6540 GCA_964534815.1 uncultured Dehalococcoidales bacterium
GGCTACCTGACAGGCAACCAGATTATCCTCATCGTCGCCGGTTACTGCCACGAGTATGTCTGCTCTGCCCATGCCCACCTACGCCAGAGTTGACGCTTCACAGCCGTCGCCCTGGACACAGACGCTGCCCAGTTCCTCATTAATGGTCTGACAGATAACGGCGTTCTTCTCGATGAGAAGCACTTCGTGCCCTTCATTCAGTAGCTCTTTGGTTAGGTAGTAACCGACTCTTCCACCGCCAATGACGATGATATACATGATTCCTGCCTCAACTCTCTACCCTTTCCCTCAGTATCTGGGCGAATATTGTCGTTGGACTGATAGCTTCTAATCCGAGCATATCATACAGTTCCTGACGCAGGGGGTCGTAGATACGGCAGACCACTTTGGGCACGTTGAAGATATGTTTGGCAATCTGGGCTGCCATAACGTTACGATTATCCCCCTGAGTTACGGCAACAAAGGCGTCAGCTTCCTCAATGCCCGCCTTCTTCAGCACCTCTTCATCGAGCCCATTGCCCAGAAGAGCAGTGCCGCCAAAATCATGGGGAAGCCGCTTAAAGCTATTAGTATCGTTATCGACAACGATAACTTCGTGCCCGTCAGCATCCAGCAGCGATGCTAGCTGCGCCCCAACCCGGCCACAACCCATAATGACTACCTTCATATAATAACCTCAGCTAGGAAGTATATTGCTGATAAAGTATAACACCGCAGGGAGCATTTTTTAAGACGTAAAGCACGGTGCTGCCCAGGCTGAACTGACCAAAGCGCCTCTTGTATTTCACCCCCATCAGAATAAGGTCGACTCCCCGCTCCATCGCCTCGTCAATAAGGGAGGGACCCACTTCACGAGCCTGAAGGAGCACAGTTTCCACCTCATAGTCCTGCTCCTCCGCCACCCGCTCCATTCTGTCCAGAATGTCTTCCGCCTTTTGTATTTCAGGCTCAATCTCGGCATCGAGCGGCAGGGCACGCTTCACTGTAATCACAGAAACAACATAGATTTTGCTCTTGTTCTTCTTCGCCAGACGGCAAGCGAGTCTGATTGCCTCTTCGTCAATTTCACTGCCAAATACCGGGACCAGAATCTTCCCGAATTCCATCTCTCCCGATTTCTTGTCCTCACCGAACCCTTTTCTTCTGAACATAGCCTATCTCCATCGCCCCAGCCATTTCTGGCGGATTGCCAGCGGCAACTGACCAGGCTACTTAGCCACACTCTTTGACACGCTCAGCAGCGGCATACGCCGTTTTTGCCGATACAAGCAATAGATAACCAGCCCCGCCGCCACCCAGATAAACCCCACCCAGCTACTAAAGGGCTGCATAATTGATATTATAATCCAGACGATAAAGGTACTGAGCAAGCCTAAGAGCGCAGTTATGGGTAGTTCACGCCCCTTAATTCTTATGTTACCCCCCAGCTTGAAAGGACGGGGTAACTCCGGTTTCCTCACTCTGAGGCTGATGATAGCCGCGTGGGAAAACATGAAAGCCAGCAGGGAGCCAAAGGCATATAAAGCTCCAATGCCTCCGAAGACATTGGATGCAAAGAAGCCGGGGATGAGAATAACTATGGCTATTACTGTGAAGATAATTATCGAGAAGTAGGGTGTCTTGAATTTGGGATGGACGCGGCTCAGGACTGATGGCATAAGATTGTATTGCCCCAGCGAGAAAGCGAGCCGTGATATGCCAATAAGCCCGGCATTAGTGGCGATAAGGAGAATAGTGCCCGCCAGGATACCAATTAAAGGCTTAAAAATGCTGGCGATAATAGCCACAGGTATATTGGCAGCGATACCGGCAACAGGGTCTCTTGCCCATTCTGAAGCAAGCTGCTCCGGCGATACGGCTAGCAGGGAAACGATGGAAATGCCAGCAAAAATAGTGAGTACGGCGACAATCATCAGCCCCAGAGCTCTGGGAACATTTTTCTCGGGCTTCCGCGTCTCCTCCGCCATCTGGGAGGTAGTCTCGATGCCGGTATAGGCGATGGAAGCCAGAGCAATACCCATTACCAGATTACCTGCCGTAGGCCAGTAACCGATGATATGCTGAAAAAGAACCGAAGGATTAAACAACAAGATAAACCCGATTATTACGAGTGAAACCTGGGTAGCTATATCCATTAAGGCAGCCACTATATTTATGACAGACGTCTCCCTGATGCCTATGATATTCATGGTCATTAAAAAGAGGATGATGACAATCGCTGCTGAAGTACCCACGATAGGGGATTCCTTTAGAGGCGCCCAGAAGTAGCCCAGATAGGGTGGAATGGTAAAAGCGGATATGGAAATGGTTACCACATAACTGAGCATCAATGCCCAGCCGGCAAGAAAGCTGACAAAATCATTAAAACCATGCCGGGCAAAGCTGGCTGAGCCACCCGCCTCAGGAAACATGGCAGTGCCTTCCGCATAGGTGAGCGCGGTGAAGACAAATAGAATGCCAGCAATACCCAGGGCTAACGGCGTTGCCCCCATCGCCGCTAGAGACACAATGCCCAGGGCATAATAGATAGAAGAGCCAACATTGCCGTAGCCCGCACTGAATACGGCGGCAACGCCCAGAACTCGCCTCAGATGATAGCGCCTGATGCGGCGGGGGCGGAAAACCTTATCGCCTGGCTTGATATGCCAACCACTGGTCATATTAAATACTCTCGCTCAATCTCTACGCAACCCCTGAATTTTACGCGTCCAGCTACTGGCTGTCAACAACTTTTTAGCTTGACAATTATATACCTTTCCTCTAAACTCAACACGGAAAGTATGAGCACCTTAAACCTTCCTTGCCCGCTAACCTCAAACCCCTTCTCTAAGACGCGCCTTACGGCATCAGAGGGAACCAGCAGTGCTTAAGTTTTCCTTGCTTCCCAGAGAGGACAAGTTCTTCCGACTTTTTGAGGAAAGCGCCCGAAACATGGTAAAAGCCGCCCAGGGGCTGAAAGAGTTGGTTGATACCTGGGAAGATGTGGAAAATAGGGTCAGTGAGATAACCGACCTGGAACACGAAGGGGACACCATCACCCATCAGATTATGGCACTGCTGAACCGCACCTTCGTTACCCCATTTGACCGGGAAGATATAGCGGTGCTGGCGCACAGCATGGACGATGTTACCGACTTTATCCATTCTGCGGCTGATGCCATGCTTATCTATAAGACAGACCAACCCAGCCAGAGGGCTAGGGAACTGGCAGATATACTGGTGCAGGCGACGGCTGAAGTGGAAAGAGCCATCCCCCAGTTGCGACAGAGCGGAAATAAGTTGCAGCAGATTCTCCAGCATTGCGTTGAAATCAACCGCCTGGAGAATATGGCGGACAGGGTCTTCCGTGCCGCGCAGGGCGAACTCTTCGATGACACCGCCGATTTCAAGCAGCTCATCAAGTGGCGCGAGATTTACGAGCACATGGAGACCGCTACTGACAGATGTGAGGATGTGGCTAATGTCCTTGAAGGAGTAGCCCTCAAGCATGCCTGATTCCTCGCCCCACCTCCTTGTCCTTATCATTATTCTGGCTGTCTTTTTTGGCATGGTTAATGGATGGAATGACGCCGCCAATGCCATTGCCACCGTAATCGGCACCCGCACCCTGGCTCCCCGAAACGCTATCTTACTTGCTACCATTTTCAACTTTGCCGGCGCTGCCTCCGGGTTAGCCGTAGCCAAGACCATTGGCAAAGGGATTCTAACACCGGAAGCAATCAACTACCTGACGGTAATTTCCGCACTAGCTGCCATCATCATCTGGGGAACACTTGCTACGCGTGCTGGCTTGCCCATCAGCCTGCACCACGGGTTTATTGCCGGCTTAGCCGGCGCTGGTCTGGCGGTTGCCGGCGGCAAGGCAATCGTCTGGAGCGTTATGGTACGCATTATCTCGGCGGTAGGCATCGCGCCTTTGCTCGGCTTCACCGGTGGCTTTGTGGTGATGACGGCGCTTTACTGGCTGTTTCGGCGCAGCACGCCAGCCAGGGTGAGAGGCATCTTCAGCAACCTGCAAATCCTCTCCGCTGGCTTCATGGCTTACAGCCACGGCAAAAATGATGGACAGATGCCCATTGGCGTCATCATGATGGCGCTGGTGGTCTATTATCGTGACCCGGGTCTGTGGGAGCACCTCTCTCTGTTTGACCCCAACCTGTGGTGGGTAATTGTGATTCCGGCTTTAGCCATCAGCACCGGGACAGCCCTGGGCGGCAAACGGGTCATCCGAACGCTGGGCATGCACATGACCACGTTACGACCGGTTCACGGCTTTGCCGCAACTGCCTCAGCGGCTAGCGTCATTGAGGTTGCCTCACACTTTGGTATTCCGGTAAGCACCACCCATTGCATCACTGCGGCGGTGACCGGGGTGGGCACCACACGGCGACTCTCCGCTGTGCGCTGGGGGATAGCGGGCAATGTGGTGACTGCCTGGATACTGACCTTCCCGATTTGCGGGGGAATAGGCTATCTGCTTGCCTGGCTACTTCACCTTGTGGTCTAGCCGCTCATAAAGCAATCTCACGAGGTGTAACCCGGCACTTTTCTGCCGTGATAATCGCCATAATCTGCGATACGGCGCGGTTGATTTCTCTCTGCTTGTTCACGATGATATAATCGAAGAGGGGTAACTGTTTTATCTCCTCCTCGGCTGTTTTCTTCCGTAAGGCTAAATCAAAGGCTGACTCCGTCTGGCGCTGCTCCAGTCTGGTAAAAAGCTCTTCCATTGATGGCGGCATCAAGAAGATGAGCACCGCCTGCGGCACGAGCTTTTTAATGGTCGCTGCCCCCTGAATATCAACCTTGACAATGGCATCCTTTCCGCTCTCAAGCGCCTGCTTTATCGGCTCTTTCGGCACGCCATACATGTTGCCATAGACGTTCGCCCACTCTAATAATTCCTTGTTCTCAATCATCCTCAGGAATTTGCCTGTAGAGACAAAGTGGTAGTCCACGTTATCCCTTTCCCTGACTCGCCGGGGACGGGTGGTCACCGTAACAATGCATTCCAGCGGACAGCCCATCTCCTTCATTCTCGCCAGAACGGCATCCTTCCCCACTCCTGATGGTCCTGAGAGGACAATCAGGAAAGGCTTTGCTAAGGGGTCAAACGGAGGCTGACCTTCACAGCTCGCTTTTGTCATCGCTCTGCTCTAGCTTTAAGGCGGCATCGCCACGGCTTACCTGCAATCTGCCCGCAATTGTTTCCGGAACAAGGGCAGCCAGGACAACATGTCCGCTATCCGTAAAGATAACTGCCTTGGTCTTTCTGCCGTTGGTCATATCGATGAGCATACCCCTATTCCGAGCTTCCTGAATGGAACGCTTCGTTGGTGCTGAGCTCGGTGAAGCAAGGGCAATCACCCTGTTCATAGCAACGATATTGCCAAACCCGATGTGAATCAGTTCTCTCACCATACTACTCCCACCTCGGAAAGAATATTTTTGTAACGCATCTCAAGGCTCGGGGCAACCACAATGCCTATTATCTTACTACCCTGACGGTGCTAAAGCAACTACCCTTGAGGTGGCTTAGCAATTCACAAGACAGAAGCCCGAATGCGTCATTGCGAAGCCCTTCAAAAGAAGGACTCGCAATGACAGGGCATGATGATGTTCGTAAACAATCTCTACCCCTGACCTTTGAAGCCACACCAATTTTATGCTTTAATAAATAGGTTTGCTCTGGCAAAATAATATAAGGGGAGCTTAGGAGAGTGTACAAGATACTGGAAAGACGAGACCTGGTACCTAACGTTCACCTGTTTAAGGTAGTCGCACCTGCTGTGGCGAAGAAGGCACAGCCGGGGCAGTTTGTTATCGTCAGGGTTGACGAAAGGGGCGAACGTATCCCGCTGACCGTTGCCGACTGGGATAGAGAGGCGGGCACCATCACCGTCATCTTTATGGAGGTGGGCGCCACCACCAAACGACTGGCGCTACTCAAGGCCGGCGACTATCTCTCTGATTTTGTGGGACCACTAGGTTTGCCCACCCACATTGAGAAATTCGGCACGGTAATCTGTGTGGCGGGCGGTTTTGCCGTTGCCCCCATCATGCCCATCGCTCGCGGCTTCAAACAGGCAGGGAACAAGGTCATTTCCATCATGGGAGCACGGAGCAAAAACCTGCTCTTCTGGGAGGAGGAACTGCGACGCGTCAGCGACCGCTTAATCGTTTGCACGGATGATGGCTCATACGGTCGCAAAGCTCTGGTAACCGAGCCGCTGAAGGAAATTCTGGAATCGGGAGAAAAGATTGACCACATTATTGCTATCGGGCCAAGCATCATGATGAAGTTCAGCGCCAAGACAACGGAACCGTTCGGTGTGAAAACCATCGTCAGTCTCAATCCCATCATGGTTGATGGCACCGGTATGTGTGGCTGCTGCCGTGTCTCAGTCGGCGGCGCGACCAGATTTGCCTGCGTTGATGGACCCGATTTTGATGGGCATCAGGTTGACTGGGATTTACTCATGGCACGTCAGCGCATATACCTGGATGAAGAGAAGCGTTCGCTCGAACAGTGGGAGTGTT
>CAZHRL010000057.1:0-6506 GCA_964534815.1 uncultured Dehalococcoidales bacterium
AACTAGAGCAATTCATTGAGCGTATGCAGGGCCGGATATCTTCACTGGACTTTGAGGGCAAGCGCCAGGTGCTAGATATGCTCGATATCACGATATGGCTTGATGGTGAGTCTGTAGAAGTAACCGGCGTGATAGACACTGAGGGTGTGATTGCGACTACGCCCTCTTATAAAAAACTTCCCCTTCCCCTGCTTAGGGGAAGGGGTTAGGGGATAGGGTCAATCACTCGCTCACCGCCTTTTGAAATAAAAAACTGGCCTTGATAATATGAATTAAGATAGAAGCTTTTATGGAAGAAAAAGAACTGGATATTCTTGCCGGCAAAGTTGCCGAGCTGATTGTGGCGGCGAAAAAAGTGGTGGTCTTCACCGGGGCGGGCATCAGCACCGAGTCCGGCATTTCTGATTTCCGCGGTCCCGGCGGCATCTGGGAACGCTTTAACCCTGACGACTTCACCTATCAGAAGTTCCTCATTGACCCCGCAGCGAGGCGGAAGCATTGGCAATTGCTCTATGAAGGTGGGCTGACGAAAAAGGCGCAACCGAACGCCGCCCACTATGCCATCGCTGAACTGGATAGACTGGGCAAGCTCGACTGCGTTATCACGCAGAACATAGACAACCTTCACCAGAAGGCGGGGGTACCTGCGGAAAAGGTGTTTGAGCTTCACGGCAATATGCAGCGGGTAATCTGCCTTAGCTGCGCCCGCTGTTACCCCACAGAAGAGATTACCCTTCGGCTGGACAAAGGGGAAGAGATTCCTGATTGCGAGGTCTGTCACGGTATACTGAAGCCGGCGGTGGTTTTCTTCGGGGAGTCGCTGCCAGAGATGGTGCTGCTTGAGGCAACTAATCGGGCGCGTCGCTGCGACCTTTGTATCGTTATCGGCTCAACCCTCGTGGTCTATCCGGCAGCTTTTATACCGGAGTATGCCGTCAGTTCCGGCGCGCGACTGGTCATCATCAATCTCAGTCCCACTCCAATGGATGAGTATGCTGCCGTTCTGATTCGGGCGAAAGCGGGAGAGACTATGTCGCGGGTCGTCAGGCAAGTCGCCGAGAAGCTCAGCCGTTGATTTTAAGCGCTGGTTAGTCTAAAATGTTCTTGCTTCTGTAAATATGGGTCGTATTTGATAAGCTTCCTCATTATCCGCAGGTCAGGGTGACTGTTCGGAAGAAATCAGAAGTTCTTAACCCCAAAGCGGAATTTGAATACTATGGTGGTGGTGAAGTTGTGGTTAAAACTGGAGAAGAAGGCTAGGTATGGAACTGGCGAGCAAAGTCTTAAAGGGTGATGTTGGTGCTGCCGCCCGGCTGATTAGATGTATTGAGGATGAGCTGCCGGAAGCGGTGGACGAACTGGAGAAAATCTATCACCATACGGGGAAAGCCAGCATCGTCGGGGTAGCTGGCGCTCCCGGTGCGGGAAAGAGCACGCTGATTGATTCCCTGGTGAGCATCTTCAGGAAACAGGGCATGACGGTGGGTGTGGTCGCTGTTGACCCCACCAGCCCCTTTACTGGCGGTGCCATTCTGGGCGACAGGATAAGGATGCAGCAGCATAATACGGATAAGGGCGTTTTTATCCGCAGCCTGGCTACTCGCGGCTGGAAAGGTGGCTTGGCTAAAGCCACGCTCAATGCCGTTCACGTCATGGATGCCATGGGCAAGGATATTATCTTTGTTGAGGCAGTGGGCTCGGGGCAGGCAGAGGTGGATGTGGCTAAAGTCGCCGATACTGCCCTTCTGGTCTTGACCCCGGGGATGGGAGACGAAATCCAGATGCTGAAAGCGGGCATTCTGGAGGCAGCGGACATCTTTGTCATTAATAAAGCGGACAGGGAAGGCGCTGATAACCTGAAGAGAGCGCTCGAAGTCATGATTGATATGAAGGCTGGCGCCCCTACTGAGTGGAAGCCAGCGATTGTTTTGACCGAGGCAGTCTATGGCAAGGGCGCGGAAGAGTTAGTTGAGCAAATCAACAAACACAGGGAATTCCTCATTTCCAGCGGGGAACTGGAGAAACGCCGCAAGATAAGGGCGGAACTGGAACTGGCCTGGGCGGTGGAGAGCGCGGTCATGAACTATGTAGAGAGAATGGAGAAGGGTTATCTGGAAAGGCTGGTGGCAGATTTAGCCCAGCGGAAGATGAACCCCCATTCTGCTGCCCAGGAGATTATCAGTCGTTGCGTCAAATTTTAGAGAGCCTCTTACCGCTGGCTGTCGATTGACAGCCAGTTTTGCTGATGTTAGGATACCGATTGGCGTCTGGAGTAACTAAGGGGGTTTGAGATGAGTGAGGAGAAGACCACCAAGCAAATTCTGGAGGAGAAGTTAGCTGAGACGGAGAAGAAGCGCACTCCTCTGTATAACCCCAAAGCGCTGAAGAAGATAAAAGAGAGTTTTGAGCAGTGGCAGAACACGATAGTGCCTGAAAAGGACAGGGAGAATTGGGAGGTAACGCCGCATACCATCTCCGGCTCCGAGGTTCCCCGGGAGTTGCTCTATACTCCGCTCAACAACCCCGATTTTGATTATGAAAAGGACTTGAATTTTTCCGGCAGTGAACCCTTTACCCGGGGCATCCACCCCAATATGTATCGCGGCAGGCTCTTCACCATACGCCAGCTCTTCGGTGCCGGTTCCCCGAAATACATCAACAAGAGAATGAAGATGCTTCTGGAGCATGGCGCTACCGGCACCAACTGGGCACTTGATTTAGCTACCGTCCAGATGTATGACTCTGACGAACCGGAGGCTCTGGGACAGGTGGGCACGGTAGGCGTTCCCATCGATTGCGTTGAGGACATGGGGGTCATCTGCCGGGACATTCCTATCGATAAGATAAGTGCCTCCATCGTCACCCACTATCCCAGGAATACCGCCATCATCCTGCCTTTGTATCTGGTCATGGCGGAGCGGTGGGGCATCTCCTGGGACAAGCTAGCCGGCAGCGCCCAGAACGATTTTATCATGGAGAATCTGGTGCGCAGCGCCTTGGAGTATATCCCGCCTAAAGACGATTTCCGCATCATGTGTGACAATATCGAGTTTATCCGCAAGAATGTGCCGCAGTGGAACTATGTTACCCTGAATGGCTATAACCTGCGTGAGTGGGGGACTTCCGGTGTCACGGAAATGGCAGTGGCGGTGGCTAACGGCATCGCCATACTTCAGGAGATGCTGAAGAGAGGGCAGGATGTCGACTGGGTGGCACCGAGGTTAGCCTTCTTCTGGGCGCCTGCCAGTGACTTCTTTGAGGAGGTGGCACGCATCCGGGCGGTGCGGCGACTGTGGTATAAGATAGTGAAGTATCGCTTTGAAGCGAAGAACCCCCGCTCAATGTGGATGCGCTGCCACGTGCAGACTTCAGGCATCTCTCTCACCCGGGAAGAGCCGCTGAACAACATCGTCAGGGCTGCCTATCAGGCCCTGGCGGCGGTGCTCGGCGGCGTCCAGTCGCTACACGTTGACTCTTATGATGAGGCTTACTCTGTCCCCTCGGAAGAGGCTTCCCTAATCTCTCTGCGGACACAGCAGATTATTGAGGCGGAAACACAGGTTACTCAGGTAGCCGACCCGCTTGGTGGTTCTTTCTATGTTGAGGCACTCACCAACGAGTATGAAAAGAGAATGCTCGATGAGGTTGATGAGATAGAGCGGATGGGGGGCATCGTCAACGTGGTTACCAGCGGCTGGCTGCATAACAAGGTGGCACGACGTATCCAGCAGGAGCAGAGGATGATTGCTGATGGCGAGATAAAGATTGTCGGGCGCAACTACTTCCGAGACCCCAATCAGAAGCTGCCTGAGGTCTGGGTTCATGAGTATGATGAAAATCTGGGCAAAGCCATGCGAGACAAACTTGCCAGATTAAGGATGCGCCGTGATAACGAAAAGGTGAATCAGACACTCAAGGCTCTCAAGGACACCTGCCTGGGCGGCGGCAATGTCATGGCTGCCTGCGTCGAGTGCGCCCGGGCTGATGCCACCAAGGGTGAGATGCGCCGGGTCTTCGAAGAAGCCTTTGGCAAATGGAAGCCGCCCATTTATGTCTAGGAGAGGTTGAGACGCTATGGCAAAAGAGAAGAAAATCAAGGTTTTGCTGGCTCAGTTTCCTTTGGAAACTCATTCAAGGGGGCTGATTACTGTGGCGGGTATGCTCCGGGATGCGGGCATGGAGGTGGTCTTGATGGGCAATGCCCGTCCAGAGCAGATAGCCAAAGTGGCAGTGCAGGAATCCGCCGATGTTATTGGCATAAGCACCTACTGCGGCGGCGAACTGGTCCTCGGCGCAGAACTGCTAAAAGCAGCGGAAAAAGAGGGGATAAAAGACCACACTGCCTTTGTGCTGGGAGGAATCTTCCCGCCCAAGGATGGGCCTGAGCTGGTCAAGATGGGCTTTAGCGCCGTCTTCCCTCCGTCCACGCCCAAAAACGAGATAGTTGGCGGTGTCAAAAAGGCAGTTGCTGCCAAGCAAGGGCACTAATGGAGCCTGTTCATTTTCAAAACAGGGGTTGTCAGAAGGGGGGCGCAGCCCCCTTCTATAAATATTTGCCCCTTCCCCTTTAAAGGGGAAGGGGCAGGGGATAGGGTCATCCATTTCCAGCTTTGGAACGGGTTCTTCTATTCGGGTTCTGAGACTAGAGATTCTTCGCTGCGCTCAGAATGACGGGGTAGCTATTCTGGCTTCGGGTAGAGCCTGACTGCGGCTTCCCCCTCCACAACCGTTTCCCCCTTCTGGTTAACGCAGGTATTCTTCAGGGTAACAATCCCCTTGTCCTTGCGCACGGCAATCACTTCGGCAGTGGCGGTGATGGTATCCTGGATTCTTACCGGCTTTAAGAACTTCACTGATGAGGAGAGGAAGATGACCAGACCAGGGAGCTTGGTCATAGCCGCCGAAAGCAAGCCAATGGAGATTACTCCGTGGGCGATTCTGCTGCCGAAGAAGGTCTTTTGGGCGAACTCCTCGCACATGTGCACCGGGTTGAAATCGCTGGAAACCGCGGCAAAGAGCAGGATATCAGCCTCGGTAACGGTCTTCATCACAGTGGTCTTATAACCAACATCAACACCGAGTTTGTCCAGAATGGAGACTTCTTCTGCCATCATTTACCTCCTAGCTTTTTGCCTTTGCTTTTTCTTCTGCCATTACCGCTGCGCCCAGGGCATTAACGAACTGGGGCTGAGGGGGCACCAGCAGTTTAATCCCCAGCTTCTCTTCAATGCTTTTCACCAGACCGGTATTGAGTCCGCCGCCGCCGCTGACGGCGCAGTCCATTTCCAACCCAACCCTCTCCACCAGTGTGGCAATCTTGCTCGCCAGAGCTTGGTGGACTCCAGCCAGGATGTCTTCCTTGGGGACGCCTTCTGCGACCCGGGAAATGGCTTCCGACTCCCCGAAGACGGCACAACTGGTGGTGAAGGTAATCGGTTTCTGGGACTTGAGAGATAGGGGCCCAAAATCCTTGAGGTCGATGCGCAGGACGTTGGCGATAACATCCAGAAAACGACCGCTGCCGGCGGCGCACTTCTCGCTGACGATAAAGTTGGTTACCAGCCCCCTCTCATTGATGCGCAGCACCTGGGTGGACATTCCCTGAACATCAATGATTGTCCTCACCGAGGGGAAGATGCGGTTTATCCCCCGGGCGCAGCAGCGGATGTCTACTACTCTCTCGTTGGCATAAGGGACTTTACCGCTGCCATGCCCGGTAGCAACGGTGTAGGCGATGTCACCCTGAGAAAGTCCGGCTTTTCTCAGAAGTTCCTCTCTTAGCCTCTCGGCGGTCTTCTGGTAATTTATCCCGGAGATGAGCAGGTGGTGAACCAGAGGCTTATTGCCCTGGGTGATTACCCCTTTGCTCGTCCCCGAGCCGATATCAATGCCCATAAAGTAAGCCATATCAGGACTCCTCGGAGAAGAAGGTAGCCACTTCCAGACGCCGCTCTTTCTTTGCGAGGGTTTCTCCTCTTGCCATCGCTTTCTGCGTCAGTTCCTTGCCCAGTATGGCGGCGCCCAGCGCCCCGCTTATCAGCGGGTCATCAGGTATCAGGCCATCACAGCCCAGATTCTCTTTTATGGCTTTCACCACGCCAATATTCTTCGCCACACCACCCGTGAAGACCACATCCGGCTCTATCCCCAGCCTTCTGACCATGGCTACCACCCTGCTGGCGATGGCATCATGCACTCCCGCCACGATGTCTTCTATCGGCACGCCTTCGGAAAGGCGGACAGCGACTTCCTGCTGGACGAAGACGGTGCAGGTGTTGCTAATCATCACTTTGGTCCGGGACTTAAGGGAAATAGCTCCCAGCTCATTGAGACTGATGCCCAGGGTGCTGGCAAGGACTTCCAGGAACCGGCCCGTCCCGGCGGCACACTTATCATTCATCACGAAGTCAATAAGCTGTCCGTCGCGAATTTTGAGCCCTTTGGCGTCCTGCCCGCCGATATCAACGGCGGTTCTCACTGAAGGGAAGAAACTGGCGACCCCTTTG
>CAZHRL010000058.1:0-6433 GCA_964534815.1 uncultured Dehalococcoidales bacterium
ATCTGGACATCGCTCATCAGGTAGAAATCCTCGAGCTGGTGAGGCGGCTTAACAGGGAGCGGGGAATTACCGTCCTTGCCGCCATGCACGACCTCAACCTGGCGGCGCTTTACTTCGGCCGTTTAGTCTTGCTGAAAGACGGCGAAATTGTCGCTGATGGCACCCCCGCTGAGGTCTTGACTGAGCAAAGGATAAGAGAGGTCTTTGCGGCAGAGGTTGGAGTGGAGGCGCATCCGGTAACAGGCACGCCTCATATTGTGGTCATGCCCAGGAACCATAATGGAGAAAGACTTTCCTGAGATTTACCGTTTTTTGTTTTGTTAAGCAGGGTGTTAAAGAGGGACATCAGTCCCTCTTATAAAATTTCTCCTACAAAGTAGGGGTTGTAAGAAGGGGGCACAGCCCCCTTATAAGATATTCTCCCCTTCCCGTTGGGAAGGGGGTCAGGGGGATGGGGTTCCATCTGAGTTCGCACAACTAAATGCGGTTATCTTCTTACCGGGATGCCCTTCCCCGCGAGGTATTCCTTCGCCTGGCGAATGGAATAAATGCGATAGTGAAAGATGCTGGCGGCGAGGACGGCATCTGCCTTCCCTTCAGTGAGTGCCTGATAGAGGTGCTCCAGGTTCCCGGCACCGCCACTGGCAATTACCGGCACTGTTACCGCTTCACTGATGGCACGGGTCAGCTCGAGGTCGTAGCCCGTGCGGTGACCATCGGCATCCCAGCTCGTTAGCAGGATTTCACCGGCACCGAGGGCGACTGCCTGGTTCGCCCACTCTATGGTATCAATTCCGGTTGGCTTTCGTCCGCCGTGAGTGCACACTTCCCATTTTGACAACCCCGCCACCCTTCGAGCATCAATGGCAAGGACAATACACTGTGAGCCGAATTTTTCCGCTCCTTCGCGGATAATCTGAGGATTCTGGACGGCGGCAGTATTAATTGAGATTTTGTCTGCGCCAGCCTCGAGCATTCGTCTCATATCTTGAATGCTGCGCAGTCCGCCACCTACTGTCAGCGGCATAAAGACCTGCTCGGCGACGCGCTCCACAATATGAACCATGGTCTCGCGTCCCTCTGGCGTGGCGCCGATGTCCAGAAACGCCAGTTCGTCAGCCCCTTCCTGATAGTAAAAGGCAGCCATTTCTACCGGGTCGCCCACGTCACGTAAGTCCATAAAGCTGGTGCCTTTGACCACCCGCCCTCCGGTCATATCAAGGCAGGGGATAATCCTCTTGGTCAGCATTTCAGTGCCATCTCCAGAAAGTTGGCGTACATCTTCAAGCCGTATTCTCCACTCTTTTCGGGATGAAATTGAGTCGCCACTAGATTACCTTTTATCAGGATGCTACAGAAAGACACACCGTATTCCGTTGTGCCGGCGATAACCGATTTATCCTCAGGGTCGGCGTAGTAGCTGTGGACGAAGTAGAAGCTGGTCTCATCCGGCATGCCTTTGAAAATAGGGTGTGCCATTTTCTGCTTTACCTGGTTCCAGCCCATGTGGGGTATCTTACCTCCGCCGCTCAGCTTCCTGACGATGCCGGGAATGATGCCGAGGCACTTGTGCCAGCCTCCTTCTTCGCTGGCATCGAGCATGACCTGCAGTCCCATGCAGACAGCGAAGAGGGGTCGCCCTTCAGAGATAAGCTGATGAATCACCCTGTCCATACCTGTGGCAACGAGGCTGCGCATGGTATCGGCGGCGGCGCCCACGCCCGGCAGGATGACAGCAGGAGCACGGAGCACATCGTTGGGATTAGCCGTTATTCTGGGCTGATAGCCCAGTTTGGTGATGGCGTTGGCGACACTGCGCAGGTTCCCGGCACCGTAGTCGATGATGGCAATCGTCTGGTCTTTCATATAAATACAGTCTCATTGTAGCACATTTGAGGCTGGCGTTTCTTCTTCAGCAGAGTCCTGCCCGTCAGCGCAAATGGTAGCAACCTATCCCCCTTCTTTATAAAAACTTCCTTTAAGGAAAGGTAGAAATATTCCGCTTGCTTGTAAACCTGAAAGAACAGGTCTTAACAATCACTTTATTTTCGGCGAACAGATAGAGTGGTTCCTGCAAGATTGGGGTGTTTAAGAGGGGCGTAAGCCCCTCTTACAAAATTATTCCCCTTCCCCTGCTAGGGGGAGGGGTAAGGGGATAGGGTCAGAGATAAATATCAACTAAAATGGGGCAGAAGCTCGATAAATTATGGACAGAATAAGAGCTAAAGGCTATAATTTCAATGCTATGGTTTCTCAGCCGAAACTCCATATCTTTTTACCTTGTAAGGAGATAGAAGCCACCGTTAGCAGGCTGGCGGCTGAGATTGAGAGAGATTACCGCACTAGAAACCCCATTTTCATTGGCATCCTGAAAGGCTCCTTTATGTTTCTGGCTGACCTGCTCCGCCGACTCGACTTCCCGCTGGAAGTGGAGTTTATCGGGGTGTCCAGCTACGGTTGCGGCACAAAGAGCTCCGGGAATATCAGAGTGTTGAAAGGGCTTGGTTCTCCCGTTAAGAGTAGGGATGTCCTGCTCATCGAGGATATTGTCGACACTGGTCTCACCACTGGCTTTGTTCTGGAGTATCTGAGCAAGAAAAAGCCCGCTTCGTTGAAGCTCTGCGCTCTACTGGATAAGCCCTCCCGGCGCCGGGTGCCCATTAAGATTGACTATCTGGGTCTGACTGTTCCCAACAAGTTTCTGGTAGGCTATGGCTTGGATTTGAATGAGCACTTCCGCAACCTCCCTGATATCTATTTTGTGGAGGAAGAGTAGTGGTAGCCAAGCTGGCGTGTTTAATCGCTGTGGCTAAGGGAGAACTTCCCGCCGATTTGATTCTGGCTAACGCTCGGGTGGTAAACGTTTTCACCGGTGAGGTGGAAACAGGCAATGTGGCGCTTTGCGGCGACAGGATTGCCGGGGTAGGGGACTACCGCCAGGCAAAGCAGGTAATTGACTTGAAGGGCAGCTACCTTGCTCCCGGTCTCATCAACGGTCATACCCATCTGGAAAGCTCGATGCTTGATGTGGGGCAATATGCCCGGGCGGTGGTGCCCCAGGGCACTCTGGGAGTGATTACCGACCTCCACGAAATCGCTAATGTCTGCGGTCTGGCAGGCATAAGGTATGTGCTGGATTATGCTCGCCGTTTGCCTTTTGAGCTATTCTTGATGGCTCCCTCTTGCGTGCCGGCGACTAATCTGGAGACCTCTGGTGCCGGCCTGGGTCCTGAGGATATTCGTCAGATTCTCCGCTGGAAGGGGGTTATTGGACTGGGGGAGGTGATGAACTTCCCCGGTGTGCTTTCCGCTGATAGCGGCCTGCTCAGCAAGATTAATTTCGCTCACGGTAAGATTGTCGATGGCCATGCCCCCGGCGTCAGCGGCAGGAACCTGAATGCCTATGTCGCCGCCGGTATCTTCTCCGACCACGAATCGGTTGCGCTGGAAGAGGCGAAAGAGAAGCTCAGGCTGGGCATGTATGTCATGATTCGTGAGGGTTCTTCGGAGAAAAACCTCGATGCCCTGCTGCCTCTGGTTACCGATAAGACCTATAAACGCTGTCTCTTTGTTGTTGACGACCGCAGTTGCGTTGACCTCCTTCGGGATGGCGATATTGTTGCCGTGGTGCGCAAGGCGATTCGCCGTGGGCTCGACCCAGTGCGCGCCATTCAACTGGCAACAATTAACCCCGCTGAACGCTTTGAGCTGGACAGGCTGGGCGCAGTCGCCCCCGGCTACCTGGCGAATTTAATCGTAACTAAGGACTTGACCAGTCTGAAGATAGACATGGTCTTCTATCACGGCAGGCTGGTTGCCCGGGATGGCGAGCCGCTTTTCTCACTGCCTGAAATAGCCAGTGCCGAACTGACACATACCGTAAGCGTTAAACCCTTCGGCGTTGAAGCGTTGAGGCTTCCCGCGAATGGGGAGACAGAGCCGGTTATCGGCATTGTGCCCGGTCAGATAATTACTAAGAAGAAAGTAGAACGGGTGAAAGTCAAAAATGGCGTCATTGTTCCTGAGCCGGAACGGGATATTCTGAAGCTGGTGGTGGTCGAAAGGCACAAAGCAACGGGCAATATTGGGGTGGGGCTGGTCTCAGGGCTGGGCTTGAAGAAAGGGGCTCTGGCTTCTTCCATCGCTCACGACTCTCACAATATCGTTGCTGCTGGCACCAATGACGAAGACATCTATCTTGCCGTCAAAGGGATTGAGAGGATGCAGGGCGGGCTGGTGGCGGTGACTGAAGGCAAGGTGCTGTCGAGTCTGCCGTTACCTGTCGCCGGGCTGCTTTCTCTTGAGCCGCTGGAGACCGTCGTGGAGAAACTGGAAAAGCTGGAGCAAATGGCAAAGAATTTGGGCAGTGCTTTGCCTTCTCCCTTCGCCACTCTCTCCTTCCTGGCTCTGCCCGTTATACCCGAACTCAGGCTCACCGACCTCGGGTTAGTGGATGTCAATGAATTCAAATTGATTAAGCAAAGACTCTAGACTCTAGACGGGAGAGGAAGGGATGCGTGGTTTAGAGAATCAGACTATCTTTGAGAACCGCCGCGATGCCGGCAGAAAGCTGGCGGAGAAGCTGGGCGAATATAGTGGTAAGCCGGTGGTTGTGCTTGCCATCCCTAATGGTGGTGTGCCCGTGGCGCTGGAGGTTGCCAGCGCCCTGAAAGCTGACCTCGACCTTATTATCTGTCGTAAGCTTCCCATACCGCTGGCGCCGGAGGGAGGCTTTGGCGCCTGCTCCGACGATGGTACCATCATCCTTAACGAGGAAATCGTCAGGCGGTTTGCCATCACCCCTCAGCAGATTGAAGATGCGGCAAACAAGGCAAGGGCTGACATTAAGCAGCGTATCCTGCTCTATAAGAAAGACCGTCTCCCCTTGCGAATCACCGGGAAGACGGTAATCATTGTGGACGATGGACTTGCCTCCGGTATCACGATGAGAGCAGCCGTAGAATCGGTGCGCCGCCGCCATCTGAAAGAGGTAGTGGTTGCCGCGCCCTGTGCTTCGGCAATAGCTGTGGAGCAGGTGAGCCAGGTGGCTGATAAGCTGGTTACCTGTGTCATCGGTGATAAGCCGCGGTTTGCTGTAGCTGACTACTATCGTTACTGGTATGACATCAGCGATAACGAAGCAGCTCAGTGCCTCAGCGAGTGGCGCATCCAGCGCTTCAGGGCGAATATCGAGTCAATCAAAGGCAAGATTGATAAACGTTAGGAAGGGTTTTTACTCTGCGGAAGGAGGTGATGTCTCACCGGGGCAGATAGGAAAGAAAACGGGCGAAGAGTTTTAAATCATCCATTTCAGCAACGTCTGAATTTAGAGGAGGTTAATCCGTATGAAGCTGGAAGATATCAAGCAAATAACTGTGATTGGTTCGGGCAACATGGGGGCTCAGATAGCCCAGCTCTGTGCTCAGGTTGGCGGCTGTCAGGTGGTGATGACCGATACCGCTCAGGAACTGGTAGATGCTGGACTGAAGAGGCAGCGGGATTCCCTGCAGAAATATTTTGTTGATAAGGGCAAGATGACTGCCGATGATATGAAGGCGGTGCTCGCCAGACTCAGGGGCACCACCAAGCTTGCTGAAGCTGTTTCCAAGGCTGATTTAGTCGTCGAAGCGGTCTTTGAGAATATGGCGCTGAAGAAGGACATATTCAAGCAGCTTGATGCCGCCGCGCCGCCCTATGCCATCCTCGCCACCAATACCTCTTATTTGAGCGTAACCGAGATTGCCAGCGTTACCAAGCGACCGGAGAAGGTGGCGGGCATGCACTTCTTCAATCCGCCGGCAGTCATGAAGCTCGTTGAGGTGGTCAGGGCGGTATTGACCTCGCAGGAGACAGCAAACATCGTCTTTGAGCTGGCGAAGAAGCTCGGCAAGGAGCCAATCTTTTGCCGCGATACTTATGGCTTCCTGGCGAATCGTGCTGCCACTCTGAGCTGGGACGACGCCATCGAACTGGTCTGGGCGCATGTAGCTCCCCCAGCCGATATCGATAAGGCGGTCAGGCTCGGCTTCAATCGCCCTATGGGTCCGCTGGAGCTGGGCGACCTCACCGGTGCCTGGACTATCATGGTTTATGGAGAGGAAGACCGCATCAAGGAGGTCGGCTTTGACAAGGGGCATGTGCATCCTCTGGTCAGGATGATGGTCAGAGCAGGCTATACCGGTGGACCCGGGAAGAAGGGCATTTACGACTTCTGGAACGAAGTCCTGTCCAAGTGGTAGATGGGTTAAAGGTCTGGCTGCATCTCTAGCTGGGCGTCATTGCGAGGAGCATAGCGACGAAGCAATCTCACTCGGTGTTCACTCTTAAGAGATTGCTTTGCTTCGCTCGCAATGGCAATGGGCCCCCCTAAAATAATACTTGACAAGGCTTCCTGACAAGTGCTACTTTATTCCTAATTGTCAAAGCATGTAGG
>CAZHRL010000059.1:0-6418 GCA_964534815.1 uncultured Dehalococcoidales bacterium
GCATAATCACTGCCGCCAGCATTGCCGCATGACCAATCAATCCCCAGAGCGGATTGAAAAAAATGGTAACTACCTCGACGGCAGTGATAATCAACAGGTATATGATGGCTTCAGTCATTCTGGCTCTTTCCAGGCTAACTTACTTATCTAAGCGGGTTTGACCAGCAATTTTCTTAACTCCAACAGCGCGGTAAGCACCGCCCGACGTTTTACCTGAGCTCTGGTTCCGGGGAAATAGTCCGTAAGAACCCTTTTGCTCTCACCACCATCCACGGCAAGATACATCACACGGAAAGGTCTTTTCTCCACTTCCTTAGGCTCATCGGCGCCAGTAACGCCAACTCCAATGGTAGCTCCCAGACGCAGCCGTGCCGCTTCAGCCATCGCCGAGACTACCTCGGGACTGCTGGCTCCATACTGCGCAATGAGCGCCGCGTCAACACCGTAAGCTATCAGGGCTTCATCTGTGTTGGCGACTAGTCCGCCTTTGAAAAAGGCTTCGGCGGCAGGTGCTTCGACAAAGG
Organism: uncultured Dehalococcoidales bacterium; assembly: GCA_964534815.1. GTDB lineage: Bacteria > Chloroflexota > Dehalococcoidia > Dehalococcoidales > CAZHRL01 > CAZHRL01. The sequence goes on from CAZHRL010000059.1 coordinate 525, forward strand.
TGGTCGTGAGCAACCCCCCGGTATAACCCTCCATCACCGCCAGGCTCCACCCGCGCTCCGCCAGCATACGCCCCAAGACACCCTCAAGCGTATCATCATCAGTCCCCCAGATGTATTCGCCCAGAAGAGACCTGATTCTGGCTTCAACTGGCGCCATTATTTCCTCAGCCTGCTGCCGGCTCGGCGCCTTGGCTGCCAAGCGCAGGTGAATGCCATCCACCTTGGCATAGATACCCAGAGTGGGATTGGTTGAAGAAAAGAGAGAAGAAATCCGCTCCGCCATCGTCCCCTCACCCAGACCTACCGTCTTAATGGTGCGGGAAACCAGAACGGCATCGGTGGCAATTCGCTGCAACTGAGGGAGAATCTGCTCACGCCACATGGGCTGCATCTCTCTGGGTGGGCCCGGCATAGCGATAAGAATGTGCTTGTCCTTTTCCACCCACCAGCCGGGGGCAGTCCCGTACTGATTGGGGATAGCCTGCGCTGAGGGAATAAGAGTTGCCTGCTTTAAATTAGACAGGGGCATCTCCATGCCACGACGGAGGAAGAAGCCACGCAGTTCCCGCTCCAGGTCCGGGACGACTGCCATCTTCTCCCTCAGCATCTCAGCGATGGACTCGCGAGTGATATCGCCCTGGGTCGGTCCCAGACCGCCGGTGACCAGAATAATCTCGGAGCGCTGCCAGGCACGCTTGAGGGCTTCAACAAGCCTGACGGGGTTATCCCCGACCTGAGACATCCAGTAAAGGTCGATGCCTAATGACGGGAGCTGGCTGGCGAGAAAGGGGGCGTTGGCATCCGCTATTTCCCCTAACAGAAGCTCCGTGCCGACGGAAATAATCTCTGCTTTCATTTAAGATATTGCCAGTTGCGGCAAAATGCCCAGTGCTATCTCCGCCGCCCGCCTCCCGGAAAGAAGCATACCGCCAAAGATAGGTCCCATTCTGGGAGCACCACAGACAGCATTGGCTGCCATGCCCGCCACAATCAGACCGGGATAAACTTCCCTGGTATTTTCCAGAATCTTGCTTTCCGCCACCTCCGCCCACATCGATTTCTCACCCATAATGCCACCGGTCTCTGTGTTAAGTCTGCCGCCAAGCTTATTCACCACGATATGGCAGATTTCAGCGGCATGACCGGTAGCGTCAAGGACCACTTTGGAGCGTATGGAGAGAGGGTCGACATGCAGCTTTGCCATCTCCACGGCGCTCCAGTTCAGGACGAGACCGGTAACACGGTTATTTTCGCGAATCATCACATCCTCGATGCTCATCAGGTTGAAGAGCTTGGCACCCGCCTGGATACACTTGAGGCAAATAGCCGCCGAAGCTTCGACGGAGTCAGCGGTATAATAGCCCTTGCCGCAGTCCTTCGTCCTGACTCCGAACTCATTAAGAATCTCTTTCGCTTCTGCCTGCACCACGATGGTGTTGAACATCATTCCCCCGCCGGGCATCCCGCCGCCGGGACGAAGATTTCTTTCGAAGATGACAGTTCTTATCCCCTCTTTCGCCAGATAGTAGGCGGCGGTCATGCCAGAGGGACCAGCACCACCAATGGCAACATCGATATCCATTGCCTGCTGGAACTCTTCCAGAAAGCTCCGGGTAATCAATCGTGATATGGTTACATCATCAAGTGCCATCTGTTCCTCCACATTACATCAGCATCTGGGGGCAGAGATACCCAGGAACTGTTCGACAAGCTGCATGGCGCAAAAGCTGCCGCACATGCTGCACGCCTTCCCACCCGAAGCGTGCTTGGCGTGGACACGACGGGAAAGCGCCGGATCCAGGGAGAGCTTAACCTGCTCTTCCCAGTCAAGTCTCTTACGGGCTAGGGACATCTTCCTGTCCCAGTCCAGAGCTCCTTTTACTCCCTTAACGATATCGCCGGCATGAGCGGCAATACGGGAGGCGATGACGCCCTGCTTCACATCCTCGGGGTCAGGCAGACCGAGATGCTCCGTTGGGGTCACATAGCAGAGAAAGTCGGTGCCGGCGGCAGCAGCAATCGCTCCGCCAATAGCCCCGGTGATATGGTCATAGCCGGCGCCAATATCGGTTACCAGTGGACCGAGCACATAGAAGGGGGCACCTTTGCAAACGGACTTCTGTAGCTGAACGTTCGTCTCAATCTGATTCAGGGGCAGATGACCGGGTCCTTCGACCATAACCTGAACCCCCGCCTTCTGTGCCCGCTCGACCAGCTCACCCAGGGTAAGCAATTCTTCAATCTGGGCACGGTCGGTGGCATCTGCCAGGCTGCCGGGACGCATGCCGTCGCCGAGGCTCAGGGTAACATCATACTCACGGGCTAGCTCAAGCAAACGGTCATAATGCTCGTAGAGGGGGTTTTCCTTTTCGTTATAGAGTATCCAGCCGATGAGAAAGGAGCCACCGCGCGAGACTACATCCATCACCCTTTTCTGTTGCTTGAGACGGTCAATGGCAGCGCGGGTAACACCGCAGTGCACCGTGATGAAATCAACGCCCTGAGAGACGTGCTCTTCAATAGTGGCAAATAACTCATCCACCGTCATCTTGATGATGGCGCCGTGCTTGTCAATCGCTCGGATGCCTGCTTGATAAATAGGCACCGTCCCGATGGGCACGGTGCTGGCGGCAACTATCGCCTGGCGGATGGCTGAAATATCACCCCCGGTGCTCAGGTCCATCACGGCGTCGGCGCCATACTCAATCGCCACACGCAACTTCTCAAGCTCAGTATCAATGCTGCCGAAATCGGAAGAAGTGCCGATGTTGGCGTTGACCTTGGTCTTCAAACCCTTACCGATGCCCCGAGGGATAAGATTGGCATGATTAACGTTGGCGGGAATGACCATTGTCCCATCGGCAACGCCCTGCCGGATAAACTCAGCATCCAAGCCTTCATATTCCGCCACCACTTTCATCTGTGACGAAATCAGGCCCCTCTTCGCCAGTTCCAATTGCGTCATCGCAGTCCCCCATAAATAATAGAACCAAGGGCTTCGGCAACTACTCTCAGACCCTTGGTCCAAGCTCCTGCCGCTTCCCTACGCTCGCATTATCGAGTTCAGGTTCACAGGGTTGGCTTCAAACCGCCTCTCAGCCGTTGAGCACCCCTAGCGGTCAAACCTGTATAAAATCCTACTTAAATATATAGCATAAGCACATTCAAAATGCAACATCAACCTTATCGAGATTGTTTACGAAATCATCACGCCCGTCATTGCGAGGGGCAAAGCCCCGAAGCAATCTCAACCGATAATCTGTGTCTGATTCAGAGATTGCTTCGTCCTTCCGCTGAAGGGCTCACAATGACGCATTCGGGCTTCTGTCTGGTGAGTTGCTCAAGACCTCACCTTACCCTGCCATCAGGCAGGGTTATTGATAAGCAGAAGGAACAGTAGTAAAATAGTTTATGTTCAGACAGTAAGTCGTGCCAGAGTGAGGAGGCAGAGATGGAAACCGGTACATGGAAAGTGAAGGTGGGCTTAGCGCAGATGCTCAAGGGTGGCGTGATTATGGACGTGGTCACGCCGGAGCAGGCAAAGATTGCTGAAGCAGCGGGCGCCTGCGCCGTGATGGCGCTGGAGAGGGTACCAGCGGATATCCGCGCTGCCGGAGGCGTAGCCCGCATGGCTGACCCAACGATTATCGAAGCCATTATGAAAGCCATGACCATACCGGTCATGGCTAAGTGCCGTATTGGGCATTTTGTTGAAGCCCAAGTACTGCAGGCGCTGGGGGTCGATTATATTGATGAGTCTGAGGTGCTCACCCCGGCCGATGAAAGCCACCATGTCTGGAAGCACGACTTCAAGGTGCCCTTTGTCTGTGGCTGCCGCAATCTGGGTGAAGCCCTGCGCCGCATTGCCGAGGGTGCTGCCATGATTCGCACCAAGGGTGAAGCCGGCACGGGCAATGTGGTCGAGGCGGTGAGACACATGCGAGCGGTCATGGATGGCGTCCGCGAGCTAGCCAACATGCCTGAGGATGAGCTGATGGCAAAGGCAAAAGAGATGGGCGCCCCATTCGAGCTGGTGATGGAGATACATCAGAGCGGTAAGCTGCCCGTGGTCAACTTTGCCGCCGGCGGCATTGCCACCCCCGCTGATGCCGCTCTAATGATGCAGCTCGGTGCCGACGGCATCTTTGTCGGCTCGGGTATCTTCAAGTCGAGCAACCCGGAAGCCAGAGCCAGAGCCATCGTTAAGGCAACCACTCACTTCCGTGACCCAGCCATTATCGCTGAAGCCTCCAAGAATCTGGGTGAGGCAATGCCAGGACTGGACATCAAGCAAATCCCTGCCGAGTCACTACTGGCACCTAGAGGGTGGTAGCATGAGAGTTGGTGTCCTTGCCGCGCAAGGAGCCTTTATCGAACACACGGCGGTACTAAAGAAGTTAGGTGTCGAAGCAGTAGAAGTCCGCCTGCCCGGGGAACTCAAGGGGCTGGATGGGCTGATTATCCCCGGAGGCGAAAGCACCTCCATCAGCCGCATAATACTCGATTTCGACCTGATGGACGAGATAAGAAATCTGGGCAGAAAGGGCTTGCCCATCTTTGGAACGTGCGCCGGGCTGGTGCTCTTAGCTAAGGAAATCCCCGGCTCCACGGTTGAGCCGCTGGGGCTGATGGGCATCACCGTCAGACGTAACGCCTTCGGTCGACAGGTAGATAGCTTTGAGACCGAGCTTGCTGTTCCTGTGCTGGGCGAAAAACCCTTCCACGCCGTCTTCATCCGCGCCCCGCTGATTGAGCGTGTGGATGGCAATGTGGAAGTGCTGGCGAAGCTAGACAATCGCAAGGATGCCAATATCGTCGCCGCTCGACAGGAAAGGCTACTGGTCACCGCTTTTCATCCCGAACTGACCGACGACCTGAGGTTTCATCAGTACTTCCTGAAAATCATCGAGGGTAGTAAATCTTAACGGAGGAAGTTCCTCTGCAGAAGCTAATAACTGATGACCTAGACGCTCTGTTTGGCGTTCTGCCACCTCGTATTGTTGAGCCACTGCGCCAGCAAGCAGACATCAGTGCACTAATCGAGGTCGTCCTTGATTTGGGCCGTCCTCCCGAAGCCCGCTTCCCCCAGCGGGAGGTTGTCCTCCACCCGAAAGAAGTCGACGAACGCGACATCGAATATGTCGTCTCCCGCGTCAGCAGCTTTGGCGATGACAACCGGGCGGGCATTGAACGCACCTTGCACCGTATCTCTGCTATCCGCAACCGCAAGGGGCGTATTGTAGGGCTTACCTGCCGCGTGGGCAGAGCCGTCTTCGGCACAATAAGGATTATCGAAGACCTCATTCAGACGGGCAAGAGCACTCTGCTGCTGGGTCGTCCCGGGGTTGGTAAAACAACCATGCTCCGCGAGGTAGCCCGGGTGCTCGCCGACGATATAAATAAGCGAGTTATCATCGTCGATACCTCAAACGAGATTGCCGGCGACGGCGATATCCCCCACCCTGCCATCGGGCACGCGCGGCGTATGCAGGTAACCACCCCCACCAAACAGCATGCCGTGATGATTGAGGCAGTGGAAAACCACATGCCAGAGGTCATCGTCATTGATGAAATCGGCACGGAGCTAGAAGCTCAGGCAGCGCGCACCATCGCCGAGCGGGGTGTCCAGCTTGTTGGCACGGCTCACGGCAACACCCTGGAAAACCTGATGATGAACCCTACCCTCTCCGACCTCATTGGGGGCATTCAGTCGGTAACCCTGAGCGATGAAGAGGCAAAGAGGAGAGGCACCCAGAAATCCATTCTGGAACGCACGGCGCCACCCACCTTTGACATCGTTGTGGAAATCCAGGACCGGGACAAAGTAGCCATCCACCCCGATGTTGGCGTTGCCGTCGATGCCATCCTGCGTGGAGAAGTCGCCGCTACTGAGG
>CAZHRL010000060.1:0-4695 GCA_964534815.1 uncultured Dehalococcoidales bacterium
GCTGGAGAGAGCTCGTGCAGCATCATGACTTCTCCTCCTCTACCTTGACCAGATGTCTCACTTTGACAATCATCCCCCGAATTGCTGCGTTATCTTCATGGACAACGCTCTGATTCAATCGCTTAAAGCCGAGCGCCTTAATGGTACGCTTCTGGTCTTCAGCATAGCTGATGCCGCTTTTAATCAGAGTTACCCGCAGTTTAGCCACTGGTTGCCGCCTCCTCAGTCTGGGCCGGAGCTCCTTTACGTCTGGCCATCTCGGCTGCCGGGTCTCTGAGCTGGCTTAAGGCAAGCATAGCAGCCCTTGCCACGTTGAAACGATTCTTGCTGCCCAGCGACTTGGCTAAGATATCTTTTATTCCGGCCGCCTCGACAACAGCACGGGCACTGCTCCCCACGATAACGCCAGTTCCGGGTGAGGCCGGTTTAAACAGGATTTCAGCGGCACCGAACTTGACCTTTATCTCGTGGGGAATGGTATCTCCCTTCATGTGGACTTTAATCAGGTTCTTTTTAGCCATGGCACTCGCCTTGCTGATGGCTACCGGCACCTCATTAGACTTGCCCACCCCCACGCCAACATGTCCGCTGCCATCGCCGGTCACCACCAGGGCGCTGAATCTGAGGCGCTTGCCACCCTTCAGCACCTTACTGACGCGGTTGAGGTAAACCAGCTTATCTGTTAAAGTCAGTTCAGTTGGGTCTATCTTAGTTACCAATGTTACCCCCTAACAAGCTCCGATTAGAATTTTAATCCACCCTGCCGGGCCGCCTCAGCCAAGGCTTTTATTCTGCCGTGATATTTATAACCACCACGGTCGAAAACAACCTGGGTTATGCCCGCATCTAAAGCACGCCTGGCAATGGCAGAACCGACAAGCCCAGCCTGAGCCGTCTTTGCCTTGCCATCCGCGCCGCTCTTTACCTCTGCGTCCAGAGTTGAGGCAGAAACAAGGGTATGCCCACGTGCATCATCGATAATCTGGGCATAGACATGATTTGGGCTGCGAAAAACACACAGTCTGGGGCGAGAGGCAGTACCTGTCACCTCGGCTCTGACCCGCTTATGTCTTCTGAGACGAGCTAATCTCGGATTAATCTTCCCCATTACTTCTGCCCTATGGCTTTACCAGCCTTGCCCGGCTTAAGACGCAGCGATTCTCCAGCGTATTTAATGCCCTTGCCCTTATAGGTATCCGGGGGACGTAAGGCGCGGATTTTAGCTGCCATCAAGCCAACCATCTCCTTGTCAACCCCCATAACCTTAATCTTAGTGGGACCATCCAGTGCCAGAGATACACCTGGCAGGGGCACTACTTCCACCGGATTGGACAAGCCAACACGAAGCACCAGCTTATCTCCCGCCTTTTCCGCACGATAGCCCACGCCAGCTATCTCAAGGTTTTTCTCAAACCCGGCGGTCACCCCGCTCACCATGTTCGCCAGCAGAGTGCGCGTCAGTCCGTGCAGGGAGCGGTGTATCTTAGCATCGCTGGGGCGCGAGACAAGCAATTTCCCCTCCTGCAGGGTAATCGCCATGTCAGGATGGAAACGACGGGTTAGTTCCCCTTTGGGTCCCTTTACCGTCACTTCGTTGTCTTTAATCTTTATTTCAACCTTTTCTGGCACGTTTATTGGCAAACGCCCTATCCGAGACATAAGATATTACACCTCAAATTCCTTACCATACATAGCAAAGAAGCTCGCCACCGATGCCCTTGCGCCAGGCTTGATGACCGGTCATGACGCCTTTAGAAGTAGAGACAATGGCAATGCCCATACCACCGTAAACACGGGGAATTTCCGCCCGCTCGACATATACTCTCAGTCCGGACTTGCTGATGCGTTCCAGTGCGGTAATAATTGGCTGGTTCTTGTCCAGATATCTCAGATGGATTTTGATAAGCCGGTGCGGCTTGCCCTTGACCACCTCGTAATCGTTGACAAACTTCTCCTCCTTGAGGATGCGGGCAATAGCCAGCTTCATCTTTGAGGCTGGCACCAGCACCGAATCGTGCCGCACCATAAGGGCATTGCGTATTCGGTTTAGCATATCGGCAATTGGGTCAGAGACGGTCACTTTTGCTCCCTCAACTCACACTAAATTTACTACCAGCTTGCTTTGCGCACCCCGGGAATCTGCCCTATCAGGGCATATCTCCGGAGACAGATACGGCACAGACCAAAGCGGCGAAAATAAGCCCGCGGCCTGCCACAGACTTTGCACCGATTATGCTGCTGCACCTTATATCTGGGAGGGCGCTGCGATTTTATAATCTTGGATGTTTTTGCCATTTTCTCCTCAATCCTTAGTGAACGGCATGCCTAATAGACTTAAGAGCTGGCGACCTTCTTCGTCTGTCCTTGCCGTAGTAATAATCGATATTTCCAGCCCACGAAGCTTATCTATCTTATCATAGTCTATTTCCGGGAAGATAATCTGTTCCCGCAGCCCCAGGCTGTAATTGCCCCGACCGTCAAAGGAGTTGGGCGAGACCCCCTGAAACTCACGCATACGGGGCAAAACAACGTTCATTAGTTTATCCAGAAATTCATACATCCGCACGCCACGCAGGGTCACCTTGGTACCGATGGGCATTCCCGCCCTCAGCTTGAAGGCAGCGATGGACTTCTTGGCGCGTGTCGTTATGGGATGCTGACCGGAAATCGCCGCCAGGTCATTTTCAGCGGCTTCCATAGCCTTGGGGTTCTGAATTGCTTCACCCAGGCCAATGCTCAGCACTGCCTTGTCCAGACGTGGCACTTCCATAACATTTTTGTACCCGTAAAGCTCAATGAGCTTGGGCATAACTTCTTTCTTATACTTTTCCCTCAGTCTCGACATCTTAGTCAATCACTTCCTGACAAGAGTGACAGAGGCGCACCTTCCGACCATCGGCCAAGATGCGGGAGCCAATGCGGGTGGGACGATTGCATTTGGTGCAGACCAGCATCACATTCGAGATATGAAGGGGTGCTTCCTGCTCGATGATGCCTGCCTGTCTCACTGCCCCTCTGGCTCTGGTATGTTTTTTGACAAAGTTGATACCTTCAACTATGACACGTTCGTGTTTAGGGTAAGCAAAGCGCACCTTGCCCTTCTTACCCTTGTCCTTGCCAGCGATAACCAAGACTGTATCGTTCTTTCTGATTTTCACAGCAACTTCCCTTACAAGACTTCCGGCGCCAGCGAGATAATCTTGGTGAAGTTCTTCTCCCGCAACTCTCGGGCTACCGGTCCGAAGATACGGGTCCCCTTGGGATTGTTCTTTTCCGAAATAATCACGGCGGCATTCTCATCGAATCTGATGTAAGAGCCATCAGAGCGCTGGTAGGGTTTGGTGCAACGGACAATGACTGCTCGGTACACATCGCCTTCCTTAACCGTTGCCTCGGGTATCGCCTTTTTCACAGAAACGACAACCACATCGCCAATGTAGGCATATCTTCTCCGCGAACCGCCCAGGATACCGATGCACATCAGCTGTCTGGCACCGGTATTATCTGCTACCTTAAGTCGAGTATAAGTTTGAATCATGTCTTCACCCTGGAACTATTTTTCTGCTATCTTTTCCTGCGGTTTAACTTCCGCTATCTCCGGCTCTATCTCGGTGGGCTTAACCTCAACCACCTCTCCCTTCGCCAGTATCTCGGCGACACGCCATCGCTTCTCTTTCGAGAGGGGGCGAGTTTCCTCAATCCGCACCAAGTCGCCCAGCTTACACTCACTCTTCTCATCGTGAGCTTTATAATTGACTACCTTCCTAAGCACCTTTTTATATAGTGGATGATGCCTGGTCTTCTTCACCGCCACAATCACCGTTTTGGTCATCTTATCGCTCACCACACGCCCAACCATCATTTTACGTTTTTTCTCCATCGTCTAAAGCCTGCCTTATGAGTTTTAGGAAGCCTTTGCTTTCCCCTGAGGCTCTATGCCAAGCTCCCTCTCTCGGAGTATGGTCCGCAGTCTGGCAATATGCTCCTTAACCCGCGGTATTTCCCGGTGGTTTACCAGTTGCTTCACCGCCAGGCGAAAACGCAGGTTAAAAAGCTCATGATGAGCCGCTTCCAGCTGCTTTTTCAATTCTTCAGTGCTCAGCGCTCGAATTTCCTTGACCTTCAACTTGCCCTCTTACCAGCAGGCTCACTGCTCGTCGCCGTATCAGTTATCTTCGGCACAACCTTGGTATCTATGGGGAGTTTGTGCGCGGCGAGGCGAAATGCCTCCTTGGCGACCGCTTCATCAACTCCACCGAGTTCAAAAAGGATTCGCCCTCTTTTCACCATAGCCGCCCACTCTTCTGGAGAACCCTTACCGCCACCCATACGGGTCTCGGCGGGTTTCTTGGTGAGCGGTTTATCAGGGAAGACGCGTATCCAGATATTGCCCCCGCGGCGGATATGACGGGTGATGGCACGCCGCGCTGCCTCAATCTGCCGGGCGGTAACCCAGGCCGTCTCCAGGGCTTGCAGACCATAATTGCCAAAGACGACAGTGTTTCCGGAATTGGCTTTGCCCCGGAAGTCTCCCTTATGCATCTTGCGATACTTTACTCTACTCGGCTGCAGCATCTTGTCCCTCTGCTTCTACAGTAGTGGCTTTATCCTCTGGTTTCTTCCTTCTTCTTACCGTCCGCTTGGGTTTTTCTGTTTTTTCTTCTGGCTTTGGCGCGGCTGGTACCTCTTCCACTT
>CAZHRL010000060.1:4795-6292 GCA_964534815.1 uncultured Dehalococcoidales bacterium
TCTCCGCCACTTTCTCCGCCACTTTCTCCGCCACTTTCTCCGCCACTTTCTCCGCCACTTTCTCCGCTGCTTTCTCTACCGCTGGCTCAGCTGCCTTTTCCGCCACTTTCCTTCTCCGCCTCTTTTCCACAGGCTTAACTTCCACAGGCGCCACAGCCAGCGGGGCAACTGGTTCAACCGGTTTCACTTCTGGTTTCACTTCTGGTTTCACTTCGAGTGCTTCTGCCTTAGATTTGATGGCAGGAGTGACAGCAGCGGGTACCATTTCCGCAGGCTTCTCCACGACTTCCTCTTCCTTTTCCCTGGTCTCGGGGAGAATGTCACCCTTGTATATCCAGACCTTTATCCCGATTCGACCCAGGGTGGTATGCGCCTCGGTAAAGCCATAATCAATATCGGCTCTCAGTTTCTGTAAGGGCACCTGCCCCTGATGCATCGTTTCGCTGCGGGCTATTTCGGTGCCACCTAATCTGCCGGCGCAAATAATCTTGACACCCTTTGCCCCCGTCTGCATTGTCCGGAAAATTGCCTGCTTCATGGCACGACGAAAGGCAATCCGGCGTTCTATTTGCTCTGCTATCGACCTTCCCACTAAATAGGCATCAAGCTCAGCCTGTTGAATCTCCTGTATGTTCAGCTGAACCCTTTTCCCGATGAGCCTCTCAAGGTACTGCCTGATTTCATCAACCCTTTGTCCACCCCGTCCGATGACGATACCGGGTCGGGCAGTATGGATAGTTACCAGAACTTTGTTTGCCTGTCGGTCAATCTCTACACGTGAGACACCAGCGTCAACATATTTAGCTTGAATCGCCCGGCGCAGCTCCAGGTCCTCCTGCAGATATTCAGTATAGTTTTTATCCGCATACCATTTCGCCTGCCAGCCGCGGATGACACCGATTCTGAAACCATAGGGGTGAACCTTGCGTCCCATTAACCCTCCTGCTCAGCAACAACAACAGTAATATGGCTGGAGCGCTTGAAAATAGAGGTAGCACGCCCTCGAGCCGCTGCCCGGAATCTTTTCACAGTTCGCGCCGGGTCAACAAAGGCTTTCACAATCTTCAAGTTAGCCAGGGGCAACTGGAAGTTATTCTCGGCATTAGCTGCCGCCGATTTCACCACTTTAGCGACAATCCTGGCGTTGGGCGTGGGCGCATACTTGAGTATGTTCAGCGCCTCATCTACCTGCTTACCCCGTATCAAATCAACTATCAGGCGCATCTTACGGGGCGATATTCCAGTGTCCCTGCCTACTGCTTTTACTTCCATATTATACTCGCCCTATTTCTTCACCTGTTGCACTTTTTCCTTAGCCGTATGCCCCGTATGCCCTCTGAAGGTTCGCGTTATAGCGAATTCGCCTAGCGCATGCCCGACCATATCCTCAGTAATGTAGATGGGCACATGCCGCCGGCCATCATGCACCCCAATGGTCAGCCCCACCATCTGAGGCATGATAGTAGACCAGCGCGACCAGGTCTTGATTACCGTCTT
>CAZHRL010000061.1:0-6242 GCA_964534815.1 uncultured Dehalococcoidales bacterium
TAAGGACGCTGGCGCCCTGCACCTCGTGGTCGTACTGGCGGATGACCCACTCTTTGCTGCATACGTTCCAGGAGCCCAGGATTTTGAGCAGAGCTTCGCCTAAATCCGTGGGACAGGCAAAGTCAGGCTCGGGATATTCTGGCTGAGTCCAGACGGCATTCCGCTTCACCTGCGGGATACCACCATGCAGGAACTCCATATCAAGGTCGCCGACCTTATGCCCTTGATAGAAAAGCTGGAGGCGGTGGTCGTTGGTGAACTCCCCGATAACCACTGCTTCAACGTCTTCCCTGGCAAAGAGGTCGAGCAATTCCTTAGCATGTTCCGGCGGCACTGCCAGAACCATGCGCTCCTGGGATTCTGATATCCAGATTTCGGTATAGGAAAGCCCGGCGTATTTCAGCGGCACTTTCTCTAGGTTAACCCAGACGCCGGTGCTGGCGCCCATCTCGCCCACAGCCGAAGAGAGTCCGCCGCCACCGCAGTCGGTGATACGGCGATACAGTCCCTTGTTCCTTGCCTGGAGGATAACGTCCAGCATCTTCTTCTCCACAATGGCATTGCCAATCTGGACAGCGCTGAAGGAAGTGGCGCTGGACTCCTGGGTTAGCTGCTCCGAAGCAAAAGTAACGCCGTGGATACCATCGCGTCCAGTCCTGCCGCCGACCACCACCACTAAATCGCCCGGCTTCTGCTGTCCTCTGGGCGCAAGCTCTTTAGGCATTACGCCTAATGTGCCGCAGAAGACCAGCGGGTTAGCCAGATAGCGCTCATCGAAGAGGATGGCGCCGTTAAGGGTAGGTATGCCCAGGCGGTTACCATAGTCAGCCACACCTGCCCGCACTCCCTTGAAGATGCGCCGTGGATGCAAAACGCCTTGGGGCAGCTTTTCGTGGGGGAAGTCGGGTGGGGCAAAACAGAAGACATCCGTGTTCAGGATGGGTTTGGCGCCCAGACCGGTGCCCAGCGGGTCTCTCACTACGCCGCCAATGCCAGTAGCAGCACCGCCGTAAGGCTCAATAGCCGAGGGGTGATTGTGTGTCTCCACCTTGAAACAGAGCGCCCAGCGACCGTCAAAATCAATAACACCGGCATTGTCTACGAAGACAGAGAGACACCAGGGCTTTGCCAGCTCATTGGTGACCTTCATAATGGTGCTCTTGATGAGGTTATTGATGACAGTATGGTCGAGGGTGATTTTTGCCTTAAAGGTCTTGTGGACGCAATGCTCCGACCACGTTTGCGCTAGTGTCTCCAGTTCAACGTCTGTGGGATTGCGCCTCAGCTTCTTATAGTAATCTGTTATCGCTTTTAGCTCGTCTTCAGAGAAGCCAAGCTGCGTACCCGCCTCTCTTATAGCCACTTCTTTCAGGACGAAGTTATAGCGCGGGTTTTCCGGGAAGGCTTCTTCTTGCCTGACGACATGCTGGATGATGGGGTTCACCAGCAGCTTGCTGCCGATTGTCTCAAGCTGAGTATTGTTCAATTGCCCTTCAATCAGGTAGCGCTTGGCGGTCTTAACGGCTCTGACCTCTTTGATGCCGAGGTCGTTGATGGCTTTGAGGATACTGGCTTCGGTGGGGTCGGTTACGCCGGCGTTATAGGCGACCTCAACGCTGTGATAAGGAGAACCTGGAGCGTTTTCGGGGTGGGGATAGTTCTCATACCAGTAGTCCTGAGTTACCGTGTCGGCAAGGAGTTCGCGCCCGATGAGGTCGAGCTTGTCTGGCGGTAGGCTGGCATTCAGCCAGTAAACATCGATGACGCGGGCATCAGAGACTGTGGTTATTCCCAGGTCATGTATATCCTTGACCAGCCCCAGTCCTCTGGGGTCGGGCAGGTGTGCCTTTAGAGAAACCTCAATGCGGTGCATCCGTCTATCATCATTATAAACTAAAAATAGTGGGAGGGGCTAATGCCCCTCCCAGCCATAAATTTCTTCTGTTACAACCGTAAACATGCTATGAACCCAGCAGTTCGTTGACGATGTCGCTTATCTCGCGCCCTTCTGCCTTCCCCTTGAACTGGGCAATGAGCTTGGGCATCACCTTCCCCTTATCGCGCGGTCCGCTAGCGCCCACTTCCTCAATCACCTTGCGTGCGGCAGCGATAATCTCCTCCCGGCTTGCCTGTGCTGGCAGGTATGTCTGAAGTATCGCCAGCTCTGCTTCTTCCTTGGCTACCAGGTCCTGACGATTGCCCTGCTTGAAAGCTTCAATGCTCTCGCGGCGTTGCTTAATCTCTTTACCAATAACAACAAAGATATCATCGTCGCCGAATTCACACTGCTTGGCAATCTCGGCGTATTTGATGGCATTCATCAGCAGGCGAATAGCAGAAACTTTGGTCTTGTCTCCCTGGCGCATGGCCTTTTTGAGGTCTTCGTTAAGCTTCTGCTTCATGAGAGATTTGGAGGGTTCACTTTTGGGCTGTTCTGTCATTTTCTTTTGGGGTACTTTTTCTATCTTCTTGATGCCTTGGCTGCTTTGCGTCTTCTGGCGGCTTCCTTGCGTTTGCGCTTGACACTGGGTTTCTCGTAGTGTTCGCGGCGGCGTATCTCTGATAGAATACCGCCATGCTGCACCTTCTTGTTGAAGCGACGCAGCAAACTTTCAAAGCTTTCGTTATCACCGGCTACTACGCTAGCCACATAACCTCATCTCCTTTACAACCCCACCAATAATCAGTGGGCAAAATAAAAATGATTAATCGCAACGACATATTTTAGACGGCTTGAGAAACTCTGTCAAGGAAGGCTGGTGCCCCTCCCTTGGTCGAGATTGAGATGTTTGACCTCACCCCCTGCCCCCTCTCCTCAGTACCTCGCGGGCGGCTACCACGCCTGAAACCGAAGCCTGGATAAGGCCGCGGCTGACCCCGGCGCCGTCGCCCACAGCGAATAGATTGCGAATTTCCGTCTCGAGGCTAGAGTTGAGCTGGGGTCGCCAGGAATAGAACTTGACCTCAACGCCGTAGAGTAGAGTGTGCGGTGAGGCCAGCCCCGGTGTCAGTTTATCCATAGCCAGTATCATCTCTACCAGCCCGGTAAGATGGCGATAGGGGAGGACAAAGCTGAGGTCGCCCGGGGTGGCGCTCTTCAGAGTGGGCTGGACTGAGCCTTCAGCGATGCGGGCAGGAGTGGAGCGCCGACCCTGTATCAGGTCGCCCAAGCGCTGCACCAGCACGCCGCCGCTGAGCAGGTTAGCCAGCCTCGCCAGGTATTTGCCATAGGCGATGGGTTCGTGGAAGGGCTCGGTAAAGGTGGTGCTCACGAGCAGGGCAAAGTTGGTGTTTTCGCTCTTGCGGTTGGCATAGCTGTGCCCGTTGACCGTGATGACCGGCTCATAGCCGCCGGTAGACTCCACGATAACTTCGCCGGCGGGGCACATACAGAAGGTGCGGATGCGGTCTTTGAAGCTATGGGAAGTGAATTCAAGCTTGGCTTCGTAGAGCACGCTGGTCAGTCTTTCCATCACGGATGCCGCTACCTCAACCCTGATGCCCACGTCGATGGGGTTAATGTGCATGTTCAGGTTGAGTCGTTTCGCTTCAGTGGAGAGCCAGTCGGCGCCTTCCCGCCCGGGTGCCAGTATCAGATAACGGCATTCCAAAGTCTCGCCATCGCTGGTCTCAACTCCCTTGACTTCACCATTATCGAGAATCTTGTTGGCGCTGGTCTCGACTTTGATTTCCACGCGTGAAGAGAGATAGTCCCGCATTCCTGCGAGCACCAGGCGGCAGTGCTCCGTGCCGAGATGGCGGATGGGAACAGGTATCAGCCGCAGTCCCGCCTCAGCAGCCTGGCGGCGCACCTCCTCAACTCCAGCGCCGACCCCGTAGAGCTCTTTCGGGGCGCCGAACTTCAGATATATCTCGTCAACATATTTGATTAGGGCTTTGACTTCGCTTTCTTGGAGGTAGTCGGTGAGCCGTCCGCCGACCTGTAAAGAGAGCGTTAGCTTGCCATCGCTGAAGGCGCCTGCCCCGCCCAGACCGCTCACCAGATTGCTTCTCTGGTCAATATCTTTCCCCTTTTCCATAAGAAGGATGCTCAGGTGGGACGACTTTGCCAGCTCGAGGGCAGCAAAGAGGCCAGCGGGACCGCCGCCAATAATGATGACATCGTATTTCTTGCTCATCTCGCAGTGCCATTTTATCGAGCACGGCTTGAGACGTCAAGGAAGGCTACCCAATCTCAGCAATTTTAATCAAATTTTAACACCGCTTTTATGCCATATTAATGTGCGTAACCTATGATTGAATTGTGTTCAGCGGAAAAGCGAAACAGATGTTTATAAAATGTTTATTAAATCAGCCCCGATATTTATGGGAAATTTATCGCCCGGGGATTGACACTGAGGGCAGTAGTGAAGTGAGTGTATCACCCGACGCTGAAGCAATTTACAAAAGAGAAGATTACTATGTACTAAGAATAGTAATCATTGTGATATTACTGGTTGGTGCTAGAAACTGAAGTCCCCATCTCTGCGTAGCACCATTCGCCAGGTTAGACTTCAAAGTGTTACCTGTGGTATTCACAATGACGCTGTAGCTGCCACCCTCCAGCCCCGCTTTGAGACCATAGGTATCCGTACCAGGCTCGGCAGTAGGCAAAAGCGTCCAAGTGGTGCCGCCGGTCATATCGGTGGCACTGATAGTGATATTGACGGCGTAGCCGCTGTTATTGGTGATGGTGAAATAAGTCAGTCCCCCGGGCAGGGTCTCATAAGTGCCGCCCTCATCCAGCACGCCAAAAGCATAGCTGGTGGGGTTAACGGATATCTCTGGAGTGTTGTAAGTAACCACCACCCAGACCTGGGTACACTGGGTTTGCCGGTTGGCGCCCGTTGTCTTCGGCTGCCTCAGCACCACCCCCGCCTGCAAAGCGTTAATCTCTGCCCAAGTCCAGGCACTGCCCGTCTGAGGGTTAGTATTATAAGTGGTGCTATAATTATTCCAGTTGGTATCTAGCGGTTGTACCTGAGTGCCGGCATAAGTAACAGTGTTGGTCTTGATGTAAGTTTCCGCGCATACCTGAGTAGGAGTAACCGTGGCTCTGATTCTCATCCACACTACGACACTACTTATTGCCCCGGACAGAGCAGTATCAGCAAGGTTATATAAATCTATATAAGTCCAGGTGTCATGGTTCACATCGTAGACATAATCTACGGCATCGTTCGCCGTTACTTCATCCACACTCTGCCAGTTAGTAGCTGCGGGTGTAGTACCACCGAGCTGTAAGAGCGCGCTATCCCCGACATTATTCGGTCTTATAGTCACTGTCGAAGTTGCCATCAAGCCCAAGGCTGGTGTGCTAGTGGTAAACTGCATGTCATTACCATAGCTCCACCCCTAACTGTTATGGGCTTTGGCCCGGAAATGGTAGGTTGCGCCAGCCTCAAGCCCGGAAACAATCTGGCTGAAAGAGCCAGCTTCAAAGCTGCCGCCCAGCGCTATCTCGGAGCCGTAATCTGTCGTCAGACCATAGTCGAAACCGCGGATATCGCAGTTCTCACCGCCGGTGTCAGTAATACTACCCCGCAGCGTAGCCTTATCCGTTCCCACCTTGGCGGCAGTGCCAGTAGTAACAGTGGGAGCAACAATTGTCAAGGCTGCCGCCGCGCCCAGTGGTGAACTCCATATCAGCACCATAGCTCCAGCCGGCGCTGTTATGGGCTTTAGCACGATAATAATAAGTGGTCTCGGGGCTGAGTCCTGACAGAACCTGACTGAAGGAACCGGTTTCGAAGCTGCCACTCTCGGTAACCTCTGAACCATAATCCGTGGTCAGACCATAGTCGAAGCCGCGAATATCGCAGTTCTCACCACCCGTGTCAGTTATCGTGCCGTTAAGGGTGGCGCTGTCCGTCCCGACGCTAGTTGCCGCCTCGGTGGTTACTGCGGGCACGGCAGCAGCGAGCACGGGCTGTCCTATTCCTGCCAGGCTGGCGGGTAGCAAAACTGCCAGAAGGGCAGAAATTATAAGAGCGTGCCAAAGCCTCTTTCTCATTGCAGCTCGACCGTCCCGTCCATTATTACCACCATTTCTTCTCCGCTTAAATAGCCTAAAATGTAATTCATTAGAGTAGCAATGCCACCCCGCTCATAGTACCAAAGTACTATACTGATTACATTATAACATCATTACGCAAAAGGCAATAATTCATATACTGTATGGACTGCACACCCCTACGATTGGACAGTAAGGGTTAGGAGAGTCTGGCGGGGTAACCCATTGT
>CAZHRL010000062.1:0-6124 GCA_964534815.1 uncultured Dehalococcoidales bacterium
GTAAGGGAGGCGTAGGTAAAACCTTATTAGCCTCTCTTTTATGTAAGACCTTTGCTGAAGCTGGCTATTCTGTCATAGCCATAGATGCTGACCCCGATTCTAATCTAGCTGCTACCCTCGGTTTTCCCCGCCCCGAAAAAATAACCCCCATCTCTGAAATGAGCTCACTTATCGAAGAAAGAACTGGCGCACGCCCCGGGCAGAGTGCCCCTTTCTTCAAGCTAAACCCAAAAGTGGATGACATTCCAGAAAATTATTCCGTCAAGCTGGGCGGCATAAGACTGATGGTGATGGGGCGGGTCAAGAGAGGCGGTAGCGGCTGTTACTGCCCGGAGAATGCCCTTTTAGCTACGCTGATTTCCCACCTGCTTTTAGCCAGGCGCGAAGTGGTGATTATGGATATGGCAGCCGGGATAGAACATCTGGGGCGGGCTACTGCCAAAGCAGTGGATAAGCTGATTGTGGTGGTGGAGCCGGGCAGACGCAGCATCGAGACCGCCAAGACTATTAAGAATCTGGCACAGGACATCGGTGTGCAAAACATTGCTGTTGTAGGCAATAAAATTCGCAGTGAGGCGGATAAGAAGTTTATCGTCGGTAGCTTGCCTGGCTTCGACTTTCTCGGCTTTATCCCTTATGACCAGGCAATAGTGGACGCTGACCTGGCTAATCTTCCTGTTCTGGAGTCCAGTCAGAAGGTTGTGGCGGAAGCAAAGAATATCTACGGGTCTTTACTGGCTTCTGCCCAGTCCAGAGGTGCCGCAAAGAGGGAAGCAACATAGGGGGAGACTCCCCCTATGTTTATGGAAGGAGGAGATTTCTGTGGCTTACGACGTATCCAAAATGGCGGATTGGCAGATTGCAGAGGCAGCCGAAGAACACATGCCTACTCCCGAGGAGTGGCGAGAAAGACTGGGGCTAGAGAAGGACGAAATAATTCCTTATGGTAGAACACCTAAGCTCGATTTCATTAAGATAATGAAGCGGCTCAAGGACAGGCCTGACGGCAAATATATTGAGGTGACTGCTGTTACCCCTACGCCGCTAGGTGAAGGGAAAACAACAACCACAATGGGTCTCCTAGAGGGTTTGGGTAAGCAAGGGCTGAACGTTGGTGGCTGCATCCGCCAGCCTTCAGGTGGTCCCACCATGAATGTCAAGGGCACCGCCGCCGGTGGTGGTAACGCCATACTTATCCCCCACACCGAATTGTCAATGGGTCTTACCGGTGATATTAATGACATCACGAATGCCCACAACTTGGCTATGGTGGCTCTTACTGCCCGAATGCAGCACGAGCGCAACTATGATGATGCCCAGCTAGCTAAGCTCAGCAGGATGCGCCGCCTGGATGTTGACCCCACCCGGGTGGAGTTCCGCTGGGTGATGGATTTCTGTGCCCAGAGTCTGCGAAATATCATTATTGGGCTTGGCGGACGCATGGATGGTTTCCTGATGCAGTCTAGCTTCGCCATCACGGTGAGTTCTGAGCTGATGGCGATGTTAGCCATTGTTAGGGACTTGGCTGACCTGCGGGAAAGAATGAATAACATTACCGTAGCCTTCGATATGAAAGGGAAACCTATTACTACGGGAGACCTAGAGGTAGCCGGCGCCATGACCGCCTGGATGCGTAACACCATTAACCCCACCCTTTGCTGCACAGCCGAGTATCAGCCCTGTATGGTGCATGCCGGACCGTTTGCCAATATTGCCGTAGGTCAGTCCTCAATTATTGCCGACCGCCTTGGGCTGAAGATGTTTGACTATCATGTTACTGAGAGTGGCTTTGCCGCTGATATTGGCTTTGAGAAGTTCTGGAATGTCAAGTGCCGCCTGAGTGGTCTCAAGCCGCATGTGTCAGTACTCACCACCTCCATCCGGTCGCTGAAGATGCATGGTGGTGGCCCAAAGGTAGTAGCCGGTGTAGCCCTGCCTGATGCCTATAAGAAACCAAATGTGGAGCTGGTAGAGAAGGGCTGCGCTAACCTGTTGCACCATATCAACATCATTAGGACCTCCGGCATCAATCCAGTAGTGTGCATCAATAGCTTCCCCACTGACACGAAGGGAGAGGTCGCTGTAGTTCGAAAGGCAGCCGAGGCGGCTGGAGCACGCTGTGCCGTGTCAACCCATTTTGCTAACGGCGGCGATGGTGCCCAAGAGCTAACTGACGCCGTCAAGGAAGCCTGCAATGAGAAGAACAATTTCAAGTTCCTGTATCCTAATGAAATGAAACTGAGAGAGCGGGTTGATAAGGTTGCTAAGGTGGTCTACGGAGCTGCTGGCGTGTCCTGGAGTTCGGAAGCAGAAGCCAAAGCTAAAGCTTTTGAGGCTGACCCCAAGTATGATGAGTACGCTACCATGATGGTCAAGACTCACCTGTCTCTTACTCATGACCCGTCCATTAAGGGCACTCCTAAGGGGTGGACACTGCCTATCCGTGATATATTGATCTATTCCGGAGCGAAATTCCTCTGTCCCATGGCTGGAACCATCAGCCTGATGCCGGGAACCGGCTCTGCCCCAGCCTTTAGGAAGGTTGATGTTGATGTAAACACCGGGAAGGTCAAAGGGCTTCATGAAGTAGATTAACGGGGTATTTAAGTTTTGGTAACATAGGGCGCTAAATGACAAAGGATTTGTCAAGTAAAAAGAGGCGGGTTCACTTTGAACTCGATAATGTTGATATTATCGCAGAGCAAGGAGACAGTCTTCTCGAAAAGGCGATTGATGCCGGAATACGTCTCACCGCTTCCTGTGGTGGTCAGGGTACCTGCGGCACCTGCAAAGTGCTGATTAAAAGTGGTGAGGTGGCAACCACCCGGACCAAGATGCTCTCCGATGAAGAGTATGCGCGCGGCTTACGGCAGGCTTGCCAGAGCCACGTGCTTACCGACCTGGTCGTCTCTGTTCCGGTGGAGTCGAGACTGGAGAAGGTGGTTTCCTCCCGTGAAGCGAAAAAAGCTGCTGACGTTATCGCCGCCGGCTGGCGATTTAAACCTCCCCTCACCAAGCTATATGTTGAGCTGCCCTCACCAACTCTGGTGGACAACATCGGCGACCTGTCCCGTCTGCTCAGAGGCATCAAGAAGCGTTACAGTCTGAGCAATCTTCAGGTCGACTTCAGCGTCGTCAGGAAGCTGGCAAAGACATTGCGCAAAGCTAACTGGAAGGTTACCGCTACCACTCTTATCACTGCTGCTAAACCCCATACCAAGGAGTGGCGCCGACCCAGAATAATCAATATCGAACCGGGGGATACGAGAAGCAAGCATTACTCACTGGCTCTTGATATCGGTACCACTACTGTCTGCGGTGAGTTACTGGATTTGAATAATGGGAAAGTCTTAGCCGAAACTATCCACTATAACAGACAGATTGTCTACGGCGCGGATGTTATCTCCCGTATCAACTACTCGCAGAAGCCGGGCGGGTTGAAAAAGCTGCAGCGGGCAGTGATTGACACCATTAACGATGTAATCAAAGAACTGACGACCCAGAGCCAGGTCAGTGTCAGACATATCGGGCATGTTATGGCAGCTGGCAATCCTACCATGACTCAAATTCTCCTCGGGCTTGACCCGCAATATCTAAGACTGGCTCCCTATACTCCCGTCGCCAATTTCTTTCCGCCGGTACGGGCAAGCTCCCTGGGCATCAAGGTCGCCAAGCATGTTTACCTCTTCACTTTCCCCTCTGTCGCCAGCTATGTCGGCGGAGATATCGTTTCCGGCATTGTCGGCGCTGGAGTACATCAAAGAAAGCAAATCACCCTCTTTATCGATATTGGGACGAACGGCGAGATGGTGATTGGCAACAGCGACTGGATGGTAACTGCTTCCTGCTCCGCCGGTCCCGCCTTTGAGGGTGGCGGTATCAAGCATGGCATGGTGGCTATGGAAGGGGCGATTGAGGACTTTACTATCGACCACAAGACTTTTGAGCCAAAGATTGACACTATCGGCGGGGCAAAAGCGAAGGGCATCTGTGGCTCAGGCTTAATTAATGCTATTGCCGGACTGCTGGAAGCAGGTGTCATCGCCCAGAACGGGAAGTTTTACCATGATTTGCCCACCAAACGGTTGAGACTTGGTCCCGATGGCTACGAGTACGTTCTCGCCTGGGAGCCGGAGACCCAGATTGGCAAAGATATTGTGCTCACTGAAGTTGATATCGATAACCTTATGCGGGCGAAGGCAGCCATGTATGCTGGCTGTCAGACGCTTTGTAAGAGTGTGGGCTCCTGCGAGTTTGAGCAGGTGATTATCGCTGGCGCCTTTGGCAGTCATCTTAACATTGAAAGAGCCATCACCATCGGGCTTTTGCCCGACCTGCCTCTGAAGAGGTTTACCTTCATCGGCAATGGCTCCCTGCTGGGAGCGAGGCTCACCTCCTTTTCCCGTGATTTACTGGATGACGCCAGAAGGGTGGCTAATATGATGACTAACGTGGAGCTGAGTGAGAATGTCGCTTTCATGAACCTTTATGTTGCTGCTCTCTTCTTGCCGCATACTCATGCCGATGAGTTCCCTACGGTGAGCCAAAAGCTAGCCAGGTTAAAGAGAGGCAGTTTGAAAAAGGGGGAATAGCCGCTTGAGCTTTAACATTGCTGTTGCGGGAAAGGGTGGCAGCGGGAAGACGTCAGTGTCAAGCCTGGTCATCCGCTACCTGAAGAAATGGGGCAAAGTCCCCATTCTGGCTATTGACGCCGACCCTAATGCCAACCTTGGGGAGAGTCTGGGCTTGCCCACAAAGCAGACCATTGGCTCGATAATTGCCTCCTTTAACGAGGAAAAGATAAATATTCCTCTGGGGATGACCAAGGAGTCTTACCTCGAGTTCAAATTAAACGATGCTCTTGTTGAAAGCCGTGGGATTGACCTCCTGACGATGGGGCGGGGTGAGGGAGCGGAGTGCTACTGCTATCCCAATCTCCTCTTGAGGAAATTCGTGGACACTCTTTCTGGGAATTATACCTATACCGTGCTGGACAATGAAGCCGGGATGGAGCACCTGAGTCGCCGCACTACTCAGAACGTGGATGAACTGCTCATCGTCTCCAACCACACAGTGAAGGGTGTCCGTGCCGTAGCCCGCATTAGAGAACTGGTCTCCGAGCTGAAGCTGAACGTGAAAAGACAGTCGGTTATCATGAATTTTGTTCCTGATGGAAAGCTCGACCCGCTTGTTGCCGAGGAGTTAGCTAGACTGGGGATTAAGCCTACAGCTATGCTCCCGGTAGATGAGCAAATCCTTGAGTATGACCTCAAGCTAAAGCCACTGCTTGAACTGCCTGATACTTCCCAAGCAGTGAAAGCAGTTGACGATTTGATGTCCAGGCTTCTTGAGAAAAATTAAAGGAGGATGGCAATGACAGCACAGATTATGAGTGGCAAGGATGTGGCGGAACAGATACGCCAGGAACTGGCACCCAGAGTCGAGAAACTGAAGGCGAAAGGGGCGGTGCCCGGACTGGCAGCAATTTTAGTCGGTGAAGACCCGGCTGCTTTATCTTACCTGAAAGGTATTGCTAAAGGCTGCGAGAAGGTAGGTATCTATACAGAAACCTTCGGTCTGCCTATCGATGTTACTCAGGAGAAATTGGAAGCAAAGGTGGAAGAACTGAATAAGAACCCCAGGTTTCATGGCATTATCATTCAGCGTCCCCTGCCCAAACACATTAAGGAAGTCTCTGTTCTCAAGCTGCTCGCTCCGGAAAAGGATGTGGATTGCCTTAATCCACTCAGTATGGCGAAGCTGGTCACCCGCGACCCGAGCGGCTTTGCCCCCTGCACACCATCAGCGGTGATTGAACTGCTTGACCGCTATCATGTTGAGATTGATGGCAAGAGGGCGGTGGTCGTCGGTGGGGCAGGAAACATAGGGCGCACTGTTGGTATAATGTTATTGAACCGCTGGGCAACGGTGATTCTGTGTGATTACAAGACGGTGAATCCTGCCGAAGAATACAAACGCGCCGAGATTCTGGTGAGCGCGGTGGGTAGAGCCAGACTGGTAACTAAAGATATGGTCAGCTCGGGCACGGTCGTCATTGATGTTGGCGTCAGCACGGATAAAGATGGTAAGCTAAGTGGGGATGTGGACTTCGAGCTGGTGAGCC
>CAZHRL010000063.1:0-6062 GCA_964534815.1 uncultured Dehalococcoidales bacterium
TAAGCGGTAAGGCAAACGAAGCGGAAGCCCTTTTTCATACTGCCGCAAATATATAAGCATGAAAGGGGAGAAACACCAAGTTTGTTCTGAGGTAACAAAGAAGTAATATGTGACCATTGAAGAACTCTAAGAAGGAGACTTACTTCAGTAAAAACCGTCCGAAGTGGTCTACTGTCCGCTTCAGCCTCACAAATGGCGGACACTATGCTTTCCCGACTGCAATAGTGTCCGCCGAAGTGTCCGCCTACTCGCTGGCTTTGGAATTACTATCGTCTTCGCCAAACACCAGGCGGCGGAGTTTCTTACAGTCAATTTCCCACTGACGAGTATTTTGGCTGTTCTTCTGTTCCTGTAGCAGGTCAAAGTAGTACTGCAGGTTCCTTTGGGTCGGCTCGTGACCAAGCGCTTCTTTGACCTTTTCCCTCTCAGGCTCTAACGTTTTCTCTGCAAAGGCCGCTAACATGCAATATGCCAACATGTTCGTAGCCTTTTCCATCATGTAACTGAATGTATAGCTGAAATCATCCATGGCTTACCTCCTCGTTTTTCGCTTCTCGAGTATTCACCTGTAGTCCAAAAGTCTGGCTCATCTGGGCAATGACGTAAGCCAAGCTAGATACAAGCTTGTTCTGTTCTTCTACCGGCGTCACCTTGAATTTCATCCTCAAAGAACCCCTGGCTGGGTCAACATCAAGGTAAACCACCCCGCTTATTCCACTCTGACCTGCCATCTGTTTAGCTACCTGGAACTGTCTCTGCATTTCTTGATTATCCATCATTGAAAGCTGCCTCCATTTCTTCATTACTTATTTGTTTACTACCCGGTTGTGTACCTAATGGTTGTCCTCCGCTTGGGGGTGTTTGCCCTGGCTGTGGCATCATTCCGCCCGGTGCACCGAAGCCACCGAACATGCCAAACATTTTTCCTAATGCCTGGGAGAAATATGGCTGAATGGCATTGGTAAACATAGAAGCCATAGGATTGGGACTCTCTGGTTTAGCTGTTTGTTGCACCATTTCTTGCACTTGCTGTCCCACTCTCCAAGCAGCTTCCTCAGCGGCAGCATGGGCAACCTCTTTGCTGTCGCTCTTAGCTTCACGCAGGATATCCAGCTGGTTTTTCACTATCTCGGTTTGACCGGCGGCGGTAAGCTGGGAATACCTAGCTCCCAGTAGGAGAATGCCAACGCCGTCCAGAACACCTCGCCGCCATACCTCTACTGCATCTCCGTTCTGGGGAAGATGCAACACATCAAGAATCGCCTCGGGCGGAATCACGTCCTTGGAACCGAGTTTCATCATGTCGTATTTCCCCTTACTCACCTGCCCGATTGTCACCGTATCACTACCAGATGTCGGCTCGTTTTCCGGCTTCACTCTCTTCTTGGCGTAGTGATAGGCGGTACGCCGCTTGAAACCGAGGTCGATTATCTGCTTTACGCTGTAGCCCTCGTCGAGTAGCCGGTTTATCTCTTCTTTCTCGTCAACCGACTCTTCGGCGGCCGCCGGTGTTTCCGGTTGCGCCGTAGCTTCGGTTTCTGGTGCTTTAGTTGTATCGTTATCTTGTTCGTCGTTCATAGATACCTCCTCTTTTTGAATAGAATGTGAACTTGGTCTGACATCTTCTAGCTCATATACCACCTCCCTCTAGATTGATAGCCGGAGTCGACTTTAGGAAGGTGGAAAGCTGAATGATTAGGTCTTGAATATCAAGGTCATCTATGGATTGACTCTGGCACCACCTGGGATGATGCCACGCTGCTGGAGGAGGCAAAGCGGAGCAATCTGGAACTGGGGAAAAGGGACGGCGTCAAGCGCCACTTCCGCTACGACTGGGAGGAGGTCGCCAAATACAATCCCGATTATCTAGTCTACGTGGAGGCAGAGAGGGAGCGGCTGGGCGAGAACCACCCGCTCTTCTTAACCCAGTACCGCCTCCTGCCGATAAGAGGCGGGGGCAACTTCCTCAGCCCGCAGCAGAGAGCACAGCTCCAGGGAGAGCACGCGAGAAGACACGGACCAGAACAGGGCAAGATTTACATTGCCGGCATCGATTTAGCCGGGGAGGCGGAAGAGGAGGAAGACGCAGTCTTGAGAGCGATAAAGCCACGGCAGGACTCTACCGTAGTAACCATCGGCGAGCTGGACTTTTCGAATGTAGATGACATTGTGAAACAGCCCAGGGTCAGTATTGTGGAGCACTACTGTTGGACAGGTAAGAAGCACACCGAGCTTTATGCCCAGCTGGTGGACATACTGCAATCGGTGTGGCGCTGCCGCCGCACCGTGGTTGATGCCACAGGCGTGGGACAGCCGGTCTGTTCCTTCTTGAGGAAGTCATTAGGGGCAAAGATTTCCCCGTTCACCTTTACCACACAGTCAAAGTCAGAGCTGGGCTTTAACCTGCTCGCTGCTATCAACTCGGGCAGACTCAAGATGTATGCCGGGGACGGCTCGCCCGAGCACCAGGAGTTCTGGTTTGAGACGGAGAAGGCAAAGAGCCAGTACCGTCTCAGCCAGACGATGAACTTCTACGTTGACCCCGCCCAGGGACACGACGACTTTCTAATGAGCCTGGCACTGCTGGTGGAAGCGGCGAACCAGTACTCGCCGCGAAGCGCCAGAGGGACTCCCGCTTAACGCAATAAAAAGCCCCTCTCTTTTGAGAGGGGCTTCAGATTTGCACCTGCGGGTTCTAGAAAGCGGAGTAGGCAGTCCGGCGACCGATGAAGTAGCCCACGAAGAAGAGCGCCACGCCACCAATCCCTATCAAAGTATAGAGAACCCAATCGGGTAGCTCAAAGGCGGAGCCAACAGAGAATGCCCTTGGCGCTGACCAGCCACTTTCATTGGAGGCACCATCTATTGCCTTTACTCTCCAGTAGTAGGGCTGGTCCTTCTCGCTTTCTGGTAACTTCTCTGCTTCAGGAATGGTATACTGCGACTGCGCCAGCCCGGTCTTGTCCACTACGATGGAGCCCTGGCTGAAATCCTGGGTGGTGGCAATCTGGAAGCTGTAAATTACCCCGCTGGGGTCAGTAATATCTCCCCAATCGAACAAGGACTGGACTTCAGCCTTGCTATCCGCTACCGGTAGCAATAGTGCCGGGACTGCCGGGGGTGTTGCCTCCATAAAGAAGGCTACCTGAAGAGAGTTCGTGCCATCGGTGGCGGTGATAGTATGCTCCCCGGGCGAGCTATTGGGAACCTTGAAGGTGGCAGTAAAAGCTCCATTGGCGGCGCTGGTAACAGTGGCAACCACAACCGGCGTGGAAGCGTAGGTAATGGTTATCTGGGCATTAGGTTTGAAACCGGTGCCGCTGATGGTGATATCCATGCCAACATAGCCCGGTGACGCCTGCGAAGTCGTCTTGCTGATATTGACAGCGGGGATTATGGTCTCCTCGACGGTAAAAGCAACCTTACTGCTGTTCCCAGCCGCATCTTTGACACTGAGTTCATAGACGCCCGCCTTGATATCGGGCACAGCGAAATCAATGTCAAAGCTGCCCTTGGCGTCAGTTTCATCGGTAGCCACTGCATTGCTGCCAAGCTTGATAGTGATAGCCGAATCCTTGGCGAAACCGGAGCCGGTAACGTTTACCGTGGCAGCAGCTTTCCCTGAGACTGGACTGACCGCCATTGTTAGCTTGACGGTAAAAGTAGCGGAACCCTCTTTCTTGGAGGCATCCTTGACCATGATAGTATGCTCCCCGGCGGCACTCTCAGGGATAAGGATAGTGCAACTGAATTCACCCGAGCTATCGATTTTCGCATCACCCTCTTCTACATCCAGAGCGGTGCCATCGAAGTAGACAGTATAAGTCTTAGCCTTGGTAAAACCAACGCCGCTAATCTCGACCTCGGTGGTGATAACGCCCTCGGCTTTGCTGAGCTCAATGCCCCTTACCGTGAATTCTGCCACAGCTTCGATATTATTGCTGTCTTCATAGGTAACATAGATGAAATAATCACCCTTACTCACATCTTCGTCTTCGTCACCATCGGTGAGCGCTGCCGGCACATTGAAATAGGTGCTTATTGTCTCATCAGTGGCTATGGCTCTGCCAGTCTTCACCATTTCATAAATGTCGACCTCATCATCGATGTCGTCGTTCTCACCTGCGTCCTGGCTGGAGAAATAGATATCAACCGCCCCTTCAGCAACAGTGAAGCCAGTGCCTTCAACGGTAACCTTTTCGCCAATGGCACCTACTTCAGGAGAGATATCTATCTCCTCTGCCGCCAGAACCGGTGCTGCCGGGATAACCGCCATTACCAGCGAAAGGATAGCCATCCCAACTACGATTCGTAAGACTTTAAAACACTTCACCACAGGCTCACCTCCATTTATTTTTATTATAGAGTAAATCCACTTATTTTTAAATAGGTTCACTTGTCCAACAGCTTCCCTCCTTATTTATTTTGCCTCAAAGAGGCGACTTTTCTGCTCAGCCAGTAGCTCAAAAGGGCTAATCCTATAATACCGATGGCTCCCAGCCCCCACCACAGATAGCTAAGCCAGGCAGGTGAACTCGGCAGAACGGGTGGGACGGGCTCGGGTGCTTCAGCAACACGAAAGGACCGGGTTGCCGACCAATCGCTCTCATTAGAGGCGCCATCGAGAGCCTTCACTCGCCAGTAGTAGTCACTACTTGGTGCCAGTTTCAGTTTTTCTTCCGGGGTAAGGGTATATTTTGACTCCACAAGCTCTGCTTTCTCCAGCACGATGGAAGAGGTCGTGAAATTTTCTTTAGAAGAAATCTGAAGAGAGTAGGTTACGGGCTGACTTTCGTCAGAAACCTCTTCCCAATCCAGGTACACCTGCGTCATCACTTCGGCACCATCTTCCGGCAAAAGTAACGCCGTACCTGGCGGCACATCCAATTCTATAACGAAAGAAGTGGTCAAAAGGTTAGTGCCATCGCTGGCGGTGATAGTATGTTCACCGGACGGAATCGGCGGAATTTTGAAAGTGGCGAAGAAAGCCCCGTCAGCAGCCGATGTGGTGGTGATTGACTCATTATTATAGGTAATGTTTATTGGATAGCGGGCTTTGAAGCCACTGCCCGTAACAGCAACCTCCATGCCAATATGACCGATGGCTGGGCTGAGGCTGATGCTGGCAACAGGAGGCGACTCAAGAGCAAACTTTGCTGCGGCGCTATTCCCATATTTGTCTTTTGCTTCTATATTGTAGACGCTGGCTTTGACATCCGGGACGATGAAACTGACGGTGAAACTGCCTTCCGCATCAGACTCAACCGCAGTTATCTTGCTGTCACTAAAAGTAAGAGCAACAGCCACCTCCCTGCCAAATCCGACGCCGCTAACTGTTAACAGATTGCCGGCTTTGCCCGAAGCCGGACTGAGCGTGATGCCTCTCACCATGAACTCAGCAACAGATTCTATCCGGTCGCTATCACCGTAGGCAGCACAGAGATAATACTTGCCGCTGACCACTTTCTCAGGCTCACCAAAGCTACCGACCGTGCCCTCGTCAAGCAAGGCGGGTACCTCAAAATCGGTACGCACTTCCCCGTTCGCATCAGGACGCGTCTTCTTCACCAGCTTATAGACATTGATGCCGTCATCAATGCGGTTGTTCATCGCTGCCGCCTGGCGGGAGAAATAGAAATAGAGCTGCTCGGTACCCACTCGAAAATTGGTGCCGACAATGTCAATTATATCGCCGACCTCGCCCCTATCTGGAGAGAGCCTGACTTTTTCTGCCGCCAGGGTCGGTAAGGTGAGGAGGGCTGTCGCCAGCAGCAGGAAAATAATGGCTAGAGTCAGGATACTAAAGGCGCTCCATTTTCTCATTTCAAGCCCGTTTGTTACTCCTCTCAGAGTAGTCTTCTTCTAGCGCCGCGGCGGGGCACATAGGTGGCAGCAAAATTATCCAGAGTGTCCCGGTTAATCAGCCAGGTATTATGAATCTTGGTCGCCGGCAAGTCCCCCTGCCGGCATAGTCGTTTCACCGTCTCAGGGTGAATTCTGAGCCGGCGGCCTGCTTCTATCGCCGTAAAGTAGTTATCCAGTACCGACATATATCTTACGAT
>CAZHRL010000064.1:0-5904 GCA_964534815.1 uncultured Dehalococcoidales bacterium
TTGTCTAGGGGAGCTATTGGATATATGAGGTATTCCAGTTCACCCACTTCATCTGCCGAGGAAAGTTCTATAACAGGCTCGCCCTTGTCAAATTCTCGCAGGGTTTTCACCGATAGATATTCCAGTAGTTTTTTCCAGTCTATCGCTACTGGTTTATAGGTTGTTTCCATTTCCTTTGCTATCTCAGTTCGGGAACGTTTTGAGGTTAGGGTAAGATTAGATTGCAGCAGGTGATGGTTGGAATCCTTATTAGTGGTGGTGAATAGTAGCTGGCAGGTGGTCCTCTCGTGATTAACGTGAATACGCGAGACTTGAGCGTCTAGTTCGTATTCCTTCCAGTTAAAGAGGTACTTGTTGCCCTTGCTGGTGAAGGTTGCTTCTGATAATTCCTCAGTCAAGTTTTACTCCCCACTTCTTGGGCGGTGCCTTCTTTTTGCCGGGATTTCTAAGCTGCGAATACTGCGAAACTACCTCTGCGTAGTGCATATAGTCTAAACTCATTGGGCAGACGGCTACCAGATGGCATAGGTAGCCACAGTCCCCTCTTTGTAATTTACCGGTGCGGTTCAACTCACGGGCGACTGCTACTTGGTCGGGATGCGGGCAGGAGAGCATAGCAGTGAAGATTCTTTCTCTCAGCCCTCGTCCTTGGTAGGCATCGGAAAAATCCTGAGGAGTGATGATTTGGGCTACCTCTTTGATTGCCTCGTTATTAAAATCGGTTGCCTCAATGAGTAGCGCTCCAAGAAGAGACTCCTCTGCCTCAACAACCGCCGCTGTTTTTAATTCAGGGGAGATTGGCATTTATTTAGCTCCCTTTGGCTTGTTGCCGTCGCTTCGCTTCTTATTGCCCCTGCCGCCTCGCTTGCCAGCATCGCTTGCTACCAGAGGCAGGCAGTCATCGCAGTATTTACGACTCTGCCTTTCGTAAAGCGGGAACTGGCGATGGCACCGCCAGCAGATAAAAAAACCAATAAGCCGTTTTGTTGCCTTTCCTATCTCCATGCTGCTATTTATACCACGAAAATAAAAAGCTGTCAAGCCCTTTTTAGAAAGAAACAAAATATTTTTAGCGTAAGCGTTGGAAGGGTATTGACAAGCCTTTAGATGTGTGCTATAGTCTTGGCAGAAAGAAAAGAAAAAAAGGAGGAAAGAAAAGTGAAGGGGTATTACGAGGCAAACAAACCTACGGGGGCAATCATCGTCGGAACAGGGAACCCCGAAATCGGCAACAGGTGCCGCCACCAGCATCGCAGCATGGCGGCGGCTGAGAAATGTGCCCGCCGATATGGGTATGGTTGGAGGGTAGAAAGAAAAGAAGGAGAAAAGTAAGTCTCTGGCAACGCCCCTTCAGATAGCTGGCGGGGCGTAACGAGAGAATTAAAAAGGAGGAAAGAAACCGGTGAAAACAATTAGAATCTACCGGGGTAACGGGCAGGGGGACGTAATCACCGCTAGAGGTAGAACGCTAGAGGCGGCGATTATGAACGGAGGCAGGCATCTCGGACAAATCGGACGGAGGGCATATCAGGGCATAGGTAGCCTCCAGCATTTTGAGGGAGGCAGCACCTATCACGTTCAATTTGGCACGTATCTGCCGAAGTGCAACGGCACCACGCTAGGGTCGTTGTTTGTGGTGCAGGAGCTCAGTTAATTCCCTGGCAATTCCCCACCGGCGTTATCCGATGGGCTATAACGAGAGAATTAAAAACTCTCACAGCACCTTAACAACTGAATAGCGGGGCGGGTAGAAAGAAGGATAAATGGAGAATAGCGAAGGCTCAGGTCTCGCAATGGATAGATTTGAGAAGGCTAGAGAATCATTGTGGGGAGCACCAGGATTCCAGAGGCGAAACAGCACAATAGTAAGCTCTGGATTCAGCTTCCTCCCGCAGGGGACTTGGGTAGTAGAGACGATTAAGACCGATGACAACTTTGCCGTCTTTCTGCAAGTCATAGACAAATCTGGTGGTCAGAGAATCGTCCTCCCCGAGAAGGTCTGTCAAGCAATCTACAACCACCGCGACAGTATTATGAAGGTTCGCCGCTCTGTCCGGGCACAGCGAGGAGCGGAAACAAGGAAGAAAAAAGCTCAGGCCGTAAAGGCCGAGTAGCAAAGACCACGTCCGCTATTCAGTAACAAGGGAATTAAAGAAAGGGAATTAAAGAAATGGGAGATATGACAAAGAAACAGGCAGAGATAGCAGTCAAGTGTCTCACCTGCAAATACATCTTGGAGACTTGCCCCGTCGATGAGGCGATGGCACAAGCCCAGAAATCCCTCGATGAGGCGAAAGCACCAGCCCGGAGAGCCTTCGATGAGGCGATAGACAAAATAGAGAAGGAGAAAAAACATGGCTGACACCAAACTTAGAGAGGACAAGGTTTTAACCATAAACGTGCTGACCCGTGAGCAAATAGAGGCAGAACTATACCTGACAGACGACGAGGACTACGTATATCTGCTGAGCCGTAAAGACCCGGATATTTGGGTCGTCTTTTCGGCGATGGGCTGCACCACTGACGAGATAAGGGCGGCCGCAGAAAAAGTATTAAGAGGGAAAGGAGGTAGAAATCTAGAACCACAGGCATAATTCGGGGTAAGTGCTGAAAAATGCAGAAGGCGGGGGTGTAAAAGCCCCCGCCGGGAGGAGAACCAGAGAGAAAATGCTTAATAGAAATATATCAGATGATACAGGAGGCAAAATGCCAGACGAAAAAACTACTCATAATTTTGGTTCCGGGGAAATACCATCTCACAGGCACCCAAATGGCGGTGGGTGGGTAGCTGATACCGCTAGTGTGGCAGAGACTGCATGGGTCTTTGGTAAGGCGCATGTCTTTGGGGAGGCGCAGGTCCTTGGTGAGGCATGGGTCTTTGGTAAGGCGCAGGTCTCTGGCAAGGCGCAGGTCTCTGGGGAGGCGCATGTCTTTGGGGAGGCGCAGGTCCTTGGTGAGGCATGGGTCTTTGGTAAGGCGCAGGTCTCTGGCAAGGCGCAGGTCTCTGGGGAGGCGCATGTCTCTGGCAAGGCGCATGTCTTTGGGGAGGCGCAGGTCTCTGGTAAGGCGCAGGTCCTTGGTGAGGCAAAAATCCAAAAAGCCACCGATATACTGTTTATTGCTCCCGTTGGTGGCCGCAATGCCACGCTCACCATCACCATTAAGCCACACCTCCAGTTCGTCACGGGGTGTTTCAGAGGCACAAAAGATGAGTTCCTCGCCGCAATCAGCTCAACACACGGCGGCGATAACTATGACAAGGCGTATTTCCTCGCTATAGAGTTCGCTGAGAAGTATTTTCTTCAATGGGTCGAAGCAAAATGAACAATGAACGAGAGCTAATTTTCAAACTCACAGGAAAAGCGGATGAGGTTTTTTCCACGATTGATAACCTAACCCGTGCAGGGCTAACACTTCAGCAGGCTGCCGATGCTATCAAAATGGTCTTTGTTGCGGGTAGAATAGAGGCAGGCAGACCCTTAAGGTGATGAGCGTGATAACAGAAGCCGATATGTCTTACGAGCACATGCGGCGAACAGAGAGAAGCCATCTTTGCTCTATCTGTAACGGGCGGCTTGTAGTGGCATGGTCGTCTGAAAAGAATGGCCACGTATTGAAATGCGGCACGGATGCCAGCCATGAAGGCATCACACGGCACGACAAACAAAGAGAGGCTAAAATAGCGAGAATAAAGGAGGGTAGTTATTTGGATAGCAAATCGTTAATGGCAATGCCAGAGGATAGAATGCTCGCCAGGGTAGAAATGGCTAAATTCCCCCAAGACTTGACACTCTCTGAAAAGAGACTTTTGGCACAGGTGGCTATCACCTATGGCTTTGACCCGCTCATGGGCGAGGTATCTATCTATCAGGGCCGGCCGTATGTGTCCATTGACGGCAGATACCGCAAGGCTCAGGAAACAAAACAACTGGACGGCGTGAATACCCGGCCCGCGACAAGAGAGGAAAGAACGGACTGGCAGATACCAGAGGGCGATTACTTCTTCCACGCAGAGGTATATGTTAAAGGCGCTAGTCATTCCTTTGTTGGCTGGGGTAGAGTATTCGGCGCCGAGACAGTTGGTGGCAAGGGATTCAAGCCAGTGGAAAAGAACCCGCAACGCATGGCCGAGAAGCGGGCGGAGGCGCAGGCTCTTCGCAAGGCCTTCCATATCCCGCTACCGAGCCGGGAGGACATCGGCACCGAGGAAGAGGATAATCACCCCGGAGCCATTGATGTGGTTGTCGTGAGAACAGTGCAAAAAGAAGCAAACGCAAGCACCAAAGCAGAAATATCGCCATTGCCAGACGACCTTAACTTTCTTTCGGAAACACCGGAGCAAGAGGCGGAAAGAGACGCCGAGGAGAAGCGGCAAAATACGGCAGCATCTCAAAGCTCAACTGATTTGGGTATCAACATGATTGAGCTTGCTGAGAACATGAAGGTGAGCAAATGGTCGCCCACGGATGCCATCAAATGGCTTTCTACTGAGCGCAAAATCAAGGGACTTAAAGTCCCGAAAACAGTGGATGGCATCGTAGCCCAACTAACAGAAGAGCAAAGGCTAGACTTATTCGCCTATGTCAAGGAGCGGGCGGAACTGTCCGGGGCAGGGAGAAAATAACGATGACGACCTGCTGGCTATGCAAAGGAAGGAAGACCATCGTAATTGTAGGAGCACTCAAACAACCAGTGGAATGTCCCAAATGCAGGGGGACAGGGCAACTTCCGGTGGTGACCAGTCTGGCCACGAAGCAGGATAGTATGAGCCGAACTAAAATAGATTGGGTTAAAAACCAAGATGGGACGACAAAGGGTTATACAATCAATCCTGTAAAGGGGCTTTGCCCAATGGCATGTCCCTACTGTTATGCTCGCCGAATGTATGAGCGGTTCGGGTGGAATCCTGAAATCAGATACGACGCCTCGTGGTGGGAAAAAATTGAGCATATCAAAAAGCCCTCTTGTATTTTCATTGGCTCTACGATAGAGCTTTTTGGTGACTGGGTAAAGTGGGCGTGGCTGAAATACATCCTTCAGAAGTGCGAATACTATCCTCAACACACCTTCATCTTTCTCACCAAGAAGCCTGAGAACCTTGCGAGGTGGTCGCCGTTTCCGCCGAATGTGTGGGTCGGAGCGAGTGCCACAGACCCTAATTCGTATTGGGATGCGTGGCATGGCTTAAAAAATGTTGATGCGAGTGTAAAATTTATTAGCTTTGAGCCTCTCCTTAATGGCATAGCCCAGCCCCAAATCGGCTTCATGCGAGCTGGTATCTCTTGGCTCATCATCGGACAGCAAACGCCGGCGAGTAAAAAGACTGAGCCAAAAATAGAGTGGATACAGGAGATTGTTGAAGCGGCGGATAAAGCAGACATACCTGTGTTCCTGAAGAATAATCTCGCTCCGTTACTCTATCACAGGGAAAGACACGACCTCCCGACCTTACCCGAATGGGCAAGCGATAAGGTGGCAAAAGCGAGGGGAGCGACTTTAATGAGGCAGGAGTTCCCAATATTGGGGAAGAAGAACATCATGGTTGAAGTATCGGGGGATAGGTAATGGCTAACGAAGATAAAATCATCCTTGACCTGTGTGGTGGCACGGGTGCATGGTCAAAGCCATATAAGGATAATGGCTATAATGTAATAAACGTAACCTTGCCCGAATATGATGTCAGGACTTATGAACCCCCTGACAATGTTTATGGGATATTAGCGGCGCCACCATGCACGGATTTTGCCGCATCTGGGGCTAGATGGTGGCTGCGAAAAGATGGCAACGTTGCCCTTGTTTGACGAGGATAATGCTACGGCGCTCCTAACCTGAAGTGGGCGGATATTATTATTGTCTTCTGGGACCTAAATATGCCTTGAGTATTAAACAACCCTGGGCATGGCT
>CAZHRL010000065.1:0-5785 GCA_964534815.1 uncultured Dehalococcoidales bacterium
TTGATGAGCTTAAGTATGACGCGAGCCTGCTCATCGCCAAGGATATGACCCGTGAGTCAACCGTCAAGGCTTTAATGGTGAGCCAGCAGAAGCTGGAACAGATGGAAACCTTTACCGCCGAAGCCCTGGAGGCAGTATTCCGCCCTCTCGCCGTAGAACTGGGGCTGAAGACCAGTCAGCTCTTCGGCGTGCTAAGGGCATCTCTTACCGGGCGCACAGCGGCGCCACCCCTGTTCCAGACGATGGCGGTGCTGGGCAAGGAGTGCTGCCTGAAGCGCATTGAGGAGGCACTGAACAAGCTCCAGAAAATCTAGTGAGGCGTCCAGCTTGCTTGGGGATTGTGTAAAGAGGGTGTTAAAGAGGGACGTCAGTCCCTTTTGATAAATAATTTCCCCCTTTCCCTTGCCAAGGGGAAGGGGGTCAGGGGATGAGGTTTCAGAGTGGTATCGGGTCAAAAGCCAGCAAAACCTTGTAAGGAGGTCTAACGTGAAAGCAATTGGCATTGTGGGCAGTCCCAGGAAGGGCGGCAACACGGAAATCCTGACCAAACATTGTCTTAAAGCCATCGCCGAAGAAGGGCTAGAGACGGAGCTTATCCCTCTGGCTGGTCTGGACATTAAACCGTGCACCGCCTGCATGGCGTGCAAGACCAAAGAGACCTGCCCCATCGAGGACGACCTCCTGCCCATCTACAGGAAGATGAAAGAGGCGGACGCCATCATACTGGCTTCACCGGTTTACTACGGCTCGGCGACAGCTCTTATCAAGGGACTTATGGAGCGGGCGGGCTATATCTCCCGGTGGAACGGCAGAGCCTTTGCTGGTAAGGTAGGCGGTCCGCTGGTGGTCGCCCGGCGCGCGGGCAAGAATTTCACCTTTGCCCAGTTGACTCTCTGGTTCCAGATTCTGGGATTCTTTATTCCCGGCTCCACCTACTGGAATGTGGCCATCGGACGGGATAAGGGGGAGGTGGAAAAGGACGAGGAGGGGCTGGAAACTGCCTGGAACTTCGGCAAGAGCGTTGCCTTTCTGGTGAAGAAACTGAGGAGCTAGCCCGATGAACACTATTAGACTGCCGCAATTGCCCTGGCAGGGGACGAAAGAGCTCGAATTGCCTCTGCCCGAGGGCTGGGAGGTGGAGATGTATCACATGGCAGGCTATAACCTGCCCGCCCTGAAGCCTGCCCAAATCAAAGCTGCCATCGCCAAGCCTATCGGCATGTCGCCCCTCCGTGAATACGCCAGAGACAAAAAAGAGGTCGCCATCATTTTTGATGATATGACCCGTGTTACCCGGGTGGCGGAAATCGTTCCCTTTGTTTTAGAAGAGCTGGCGCAAGCCGGCATCAGCGACGACAGAATAAGGTTCATCATGGCGCTGGGCACTCACGGCGTAGCCAACAGGCTGGACTTTGAGAAAAAGCTGGGTAGAGATGTTGTTGCCCGCTTCCCGGTCTATAACCACAATGCCTTTAATAACTGCGTCTATGTGGGCACGACCAG
The DNA here is from genome assembly GCA_964534815.1 of uncultured Dehalococcoidales bacterium. Classification (GTDB taxonomy): domain Bacteria; phylum Chloroflexota; class Dehalococcoidia; order Dehalococcoidales; family CAZHRL01; genus CAZHRL01. The sequence continues at coordinate 1,504 of CAZHRL010000065.1, forward strand.
CTACGGCACGGCTGTCAGTGTCAATGCTGAGGTGATGAGCTGTGACCTCAAGCTCGGCATTGGCTCGGTGGTGCCCCACCCCAATACCGGTTTCGGAGGTGGCGGCAAGCTCATTCTGCCCGGCGTCTGCTCTGTGGAAACGGCGGAGAGCTTTCATCGTCTTGAATCTAAGCTGAGAGAGAAAAACCCGGGCAAACGTCTCACTGGCATGGGTGTCTTTGATGATAACCCCATGCAACTGAATGTGGCTGAGGCGGCGGCGATGGTGGGGCTGGATATGAAGCTCGACTGTCTGCTTGACGGGTGGGGAGAGAGTGCTGCCATCTTTGCCGGTGCTCTGAAACCCGCTTATGAAGCGGCAACCCGCGCTGCTAAGACGCATTACCTTACTCCGGAAGCAAAAGATAAGCGTATCGTTATTGCCAATACCTTTGCCAAAGCTAATGAGGCAGCTATTGTGGGCTTGAATGCTGCCTTTAATGCCATTAGCCCTGATGGTGGGGATGTCGTCCTCGTTGGCAACGCTCCCGATGGGCAGGTTATCCACTACCTCCTGGGCAGCTTTGGCAAGACTATCGGCGGCAACCTGCGACTTCGCGTGAGAGTGCCCAGGCGCGTTAATCGTCTCATTGCCTATAGCGAATATCCGGAAGCCGTGATGCGAGACTACTTTCAGGACCTTGATAAAGTCCTCTTCATAAGCAGGTGGGACGATGTGGTTAAAGCCCTTCAGGAGTCTCACGGCAATAAGGTCAAAGTAACCGTGTTTCCCAGCGCTGATATTCAGTATTTCCCCGGTGCCTCAGAGAAGCATTCGGGGCTTTTCTAGCGGAGGTCACCCATTAAAGAGCTTCAACCTCGTGAGACAACGTTGTTTGAGCCCGTCTATATCGCTCTCTACCAGTCCGGTGAACTGAGATGCCGTGTCGAGAGGCTGGAGGCAAGGCTGGCTTTCTGCGATATTTGTCCTCGACTCTGTAAAGTTAATCGGCGGGAAGGCGAGTTCGGCTATTGCCACGCCGGTTACTTGCCCGTGGTGGCAGCAGTATGCGCCCATTGTGGGGAGGAGCCAGCCCTCTCCGGGAGCAATGGTTCGGGGACAATTTTCTTCGGCAACTGCAATATGGCTTGTGTCTACTGCCAGAACTATCAGATAAGCCGTGCCTGGCGAGGGCAGCAGTTTAAAGAGATGGATTTCCGCACGCTGGCAGAGCGCATGCTCTATCTTCAGGGGCTGGGTTGTCATAACATTAACTTCGTGTCGCCCTCGCATTATGTGCCGCAGATGGTCCGTGCCATATTGGAAGCTGTGCCGATGGGGCTGCGGCTGCCCGTTGTTTATAATACCGGCGGCTACGATTCTGTGGAGACGCTCAGGGAGCTTGACGGCGTCATTGATATTTACCTGCCCGACCTGCGCTATGCCTCAGACGAGTTTGCCGAAAAATACTCGCGGGTGCCCCATTATGTCAGCAGCGCGCGGCAGGCTATCAGGGAGATGTACCGTCAGGTGGGCAATCTGGTCGTCGATGAAGCGGGAATCGCCCGGCGTGGCTTGATTGTGCGCCTCCTCATTCTCCCCAATAACATCGCTGGCATCCGGGAGTCGCTCACCTGGCTGGTCAACGAGCTTTCGCCGCAGGTAACGGTGAGCATTATGTCGCAGTACTATCCCACCTATAAGGCTTCAGAGTACCCGGAAATCGCCAGACCGGTTACGAAGGAAGAGTATGAGGAAGTCCTCAGACTGGTGGCTGAGCTGGGTCTGGAGAATGGCTGGGTGCAGGAGATGGGGGCTGAGGAGACCTACCGCCCCGACTTTGACCGTGAGGGGCATCCTTTCGAGGGGAACCTGAAAGGCTAGGGGCGCTTACTTTCTCTTCCGGTTGACAAAGCGGTACTGGACTTTGATACCGTTACGCTTCTTGTCCTTCTTATTGACATTCGCAATGAATTCTTTTAAATTGACTGGCTTTTTCTCGCCCATGATGTAGTCCTTTTCTAGCAAACTTGCAGTTTGATTTTATCACATCCTGGGGATTAAGCCAAATTATGCCCTTTGACCGGCAGCTGCCCTTTGTTTTATACTTGATACTCGCCGTTTGGCTGCGGAGAAAATGAATGAAATATCTTCTCGCCGTGCTGATTATATTCGAAATCGGAGATGGCGTATTAACCCATTTCCTGATTAGAAATGGGCTGGCGCGTGAAGCTAATCCCTTTCTCCTGCCCATCGTTGGTGAGGCTAACTTCCTCTGGCTTAAGGTGGTGGGCGTCCTCCTCTGCGCTGTCATCCTCTGGGATATCTACCGGCGGTATCCTAAGCTGGCGTTAGCGGCTACTTCCCTCTTTGTCGTCGTTTATGGCGTGCTGGTGCTGTGGAATGTGAGTCTGTTTCTCTAAGGAGGTCAATTATGGCTCGTGTGCGTTTGATTGAGAAGGCGGAGGCATCGCCTAAAATTCAGGAGGTCTACCAGAAGATAGAGGACAACGGCGCCAAGGTCATCAATCTCTTCAAGGCGCTGGCGAACAGCCCCACGGCTATCATGCTCAACACCATACGGCTGGGCAGCGCTATTCTGGGGCAGACCAGCCTTTCCCCGAAGCTGCGGGAGCTGACCATCCTGCGCGTGGCGAAAGTCTGTGGCAGCGAATATGAGTGGAAGCAGCACGAAGCCATCGCCCGGCAGGTGGGTCTAAGCGACGAGCAGATTAAAGCGATTGCCGACTGGAAGAAATCGGATAAGTTCAGCGACGAGGAGCGCACCGTCCTGCAGTATGTGGATGAGGTCGCGCATAAGGTGAGCGTCAGCGACAAGACGTTTAACGCCCTGAAAAAGTATTTTAAAGAGCCTACCATTGTGGAGCTGACGGCAACCATTGGCTACTATAGCATGCTGGTGCGGGTGCTGGTGCCCCTGCAGGTGGAGGTGGACGCCAGCTACGTGAGCAATCTGAACGAGCTGATTGGGAAGAAGGGGGAGAAAAAATAAGGGAGGTTCAAATGCTTGAAAAAGATTGGGCTTCACCAAGGGACTTTGCTACACTGTTTCAGTATTTTTGGCACCGTGATTTTCCATTAGATAAAAAAGCAGTCGGAGCACACAGGGCTGACTGGACTATGCATATTGGGATAGTGGTACGTAACATAGCGGACTTAATGGGGCTGGTTACACGCTTCGAAACTGGAGGCAAGAAGGACGCCGTTTTGCGCAGTACCGAAGGGGATGAAATAGCTCTGGAATGGGAATGGGAAGATTTAACAAGAGCAAAGGAAATAGATCATCTCAAACATCACTTAGTCTGGAGCAAGGATAAAAGTAAAGAGAGAGTGTTGAAGTATGGGGTTTTAATAGGCTATTCGCCTATCTCGGAAATCGAAGAAGTACGCAAACATGTGAAAAGCAAATGGGAAGGCGCTAGATGGCCACTTTTGTTAATCGTTATAGAATATAAACCGATAGATTATAAACTGCTCGACCAAATAAAGTTCTCTTCCGGCAGGGAATTCAATAAAATGCGAATGTTTTTATTGGATAATTTAGGGCAAGCAGAAGAGATTCGCTATGCGCCAGCTTGCCCTTGGAACGTAACTGATGCGCATTATCTCCAGAGATTAGGATAAATTTTATTTCCTGATTTGCCTCTGGCATTTCGGACAAAAGTACGTTCCCCGGTTCCTCACCACAATCCTCTCAATCATGCCCCCGCACTCGCACCGCTCACCCAGGCGGTGGGCTACCTTGAACTGGTAATGTGCCGTGCCAATCTCTCCACCTGGACGGATATAGGTGTCCGTGCTCGCCCCCTTGTTGCCGATAGCCTCGCGCAGCACGCGCTGAATGTTGTGGTGGAGCCGCTTCACTTCTTCGGAGGAAAGGCTGCCGCCCGCTCGCAGCGGGTGGATTTTTGAAGCAAAGAGCGCTTCGTCGGCGTACATGTTGCCGATGCCAGCGATAAAGTTCTGGTCGATGAGCAAAGCCTTGATAGGCGCCGTGCGGTCTTTCAGCAGCTTTTGCAATAGCTCTGGCGTGAAATCTTTCTCCAGAGGCTCGGGACCAAGCTCATTGACAATATCATTCTCATCTTTTACCAGCCACATCCTGGCGAACTTGCGCAGGTCGCGCAAGTGGATGGCGCTGCTGTTATTGAGATAGAGGATGGCGCGGACATAGCGCTCCGGCGGCGCCGCAGCCGGCTTTGCCAGCAGCGAGCCGGTCATTCTCAGGTGGATAACTAATTTTTCTCCACCGTTGAGGTTGAAGATGAGGTATTTGCCGCG
>CAZHRL010000066.1:0-5703 GCA_964534815.1 uncultured Dehalococcoidales bacterium
GCTCGCTTGATGTCGCAGGCACTGAGAAAGCTGGCTACCATTATCGGTAAGTCAGGGACAGCGGTAATCTTCGTCAACCAGTTGAGAGAGAAAATCGGCATCGTCTTTGGCAATCCTGAAGTGACCCCAGGCGGGAGGGCACTGAAATTCTACGCTTCAGTCAGGATTGACCTGAGACGCATGGAAACCATCAAGCAAGGGAACGAGGCAATCGGCAGCCACATCAAAGCCAAGGTGGTCAAAAACAAGGTAGCTCCACCGTTCCGCACCGCTGAATTTGACATCATGTTCGACCACGGCATAAGCCAGGAGGGCAATATCGTTGACCTGGGGGTGGCACTGGGGCTAATCAAAAAGTCTGGCGCTTTCTTCTCCTATGGCGATGTTCGCCTGGGGCAGGGTAGAGAAAGTGTCAAGCACTACCTGAGTGAGCATCCTGAGCTGGCTCAGGAGATTGCGAAGCAGATTAGAGCCTCAGCTGTTACCACCTATAGCCCGGTTGCTAGCAGCCCGGAAGAACCGGTTGCTAGTGAACAGACACCTTAATAATCTTAAAAATCTGTTAGGTTAATAGGTAGCAACAAAGTAAGGCTGAGGCTTACCCTCAGCCTTATGCTTTTATGGGGGTAAGCGAGTTAAATGGGTAAAATTACCGCCCTGCGCACCGGAAGGGGGCGAAAGAAAATTAAGATATTCCTGGATGGCAAGTTTGCCTTCAATCTGGAAGCGGAAGCTGCCGTAAAAGAAGGCTTAAAGCCGGGACAGGAGCTTTCGACTGAGAGGGTGGAAAGACTGGTTAAGTCTGATAAGCGGCAGCGCTGTCTTAATGCCGCCACTCGCTACCTAAGCTACCGCCCCCGCAGCGAACGGGAACTGAGGGAGCGGCTCCACCAGCGCGGCTTCGATGATGAGACAGTAGAAGTCGTGCTCGCCGGGCTAAAGGAGCAGGGGCTGGTGGATGACATGGCTTTTGCCCAATTCTGGGCGGATAACCGTGAGACATTTCGACCCCGCAGCCAGTGGTTGATTAAATCTGAATTGAGACAAAAAGGAGTAGCCAGAGAAATTATCGATGAGATAGGTGGGGCTGTTGATGATGAGGATAGTGCCTATCAGGCAGCCTTAAGCAAAGCTCGCAGTCTATCCCGGAGCGATATGGAGAGCTTTCGTCGCCGCCTGAGCAGCTATCTCCGCTATCGCGGCTTTGGCTACGAGGTGATAAATCGAACAATAGAAAGGGTGTGGCAGGAACTGAGGCAAAAGCCACAAAGGGAAGAGAGATAAAATGGATTTAGGACCAGTATCAATAGAAGCCGTACTAGCTATTTTCTTCAGTTTTGTCATCGGCGTGGTATTCGGTGGCATGGCCACCTTTCTCTTCCGGCGCGTGCTCGTTGACCGACAGATGCGGCTCGCCGAGAGGAAAGCAGCCAGACTGGTGGCTGAAGCCAGGCTGGAATCGAAGAATGTGCTCCACGGAGCCACCCTGGAAGCGGAGAAAACCAAAGCCGCCGCCGAGACGGAGTATCGCGAACGGCGTGCTGGCGTTCAGCAACTGGAAAATCGCCTGGCGCAGAAGATAGAGACCCTGGAGCGCAAGATAGAAGGCGCCGAGCAGCGCGAGCGCGCTCTAAACAACAAGGAAAAGGAGATTGAATCCAGCCGTGCTCACATTACTGAGCTTAGAGACAAGCAACTCAAGCAACTGGAGCTCATTTCCGGGCTGTCCAGCGCTGAAGCCAAGCAGATGCTGCTCGATGCCATAGAGGTCGAATTACAGATAGAGACGTCGCGGCGCCTCCGCGAGTGGGAAACCAAGCTGAAAGAGGAGTCGGATAAGAAATCTCAGGAGATTTTAGTCCAGGCAATTCAGCGTTACGCCTCTGAGGTCGTCTCCGAGACCACCGTATCTGTTGTCCCCATCCCTAATGATGAGATGAAGGGGCGGCTCATCGGACGTGAGGGTCGCAATATCCGTGCCATCGAGCAGGCGACTGGCGTTGACCTGATTATCGATGACACGCCGGAGGCAGTAACCATCTCCAGCTTCGACCCGGTGCGGCGTGAAGTAGCCCGTCTGGCACTGACCAAACTCATCCTTGACGGTCGCATCCACCCCGCCCGCATCGAGGAGGTAGTTGAAAAGACCAAGGAAGAGGTGGAGGCAGCTATCTACAATGCAGCGGAAGAGACGGTAAACCAAGTGGGCATCCACGGGATGCGTCCCGAACTAATGAAGCTGCTTGGTCGCCTTAAATACCGCTCCAGCTATGGGCAAAACGTCCTGGCACACAGCATTGAAGTGGCACACCTCGCCGGCATGATTGCTAGCGAACTGGGCGCTAATGTTGCCACCGCTAAGAAAGCGGGGCTGCTCCATGATATTGGCAAAGCCGTTGACCACGAGGTAGAGGGTTCACACGCCACTATCGGCGCCGACCTGGTGAAACAATGGGAGAAGTCCCCTGAAGTGTTACAGGGCGTCGCTGAGCACCATATGGAGACGGGCACGACCAGCATCTGGGGTTTTATCATCTCCGCCGCCGATGCCCTCAGCAGTGCCCGACCCGGCGCCAGACGCGAGTCCCTGGAGAGCTATCTCAAGCGCCTCAAGGGGCTGGAGGATATTGCCAACAGCTTCAAGGGCGTGGAGAAGTCCTTCGCTATTCAGGCTGGGCGTGAAATCCGCATCCTGGTCAAGCCGGAGGAGATTGATGACCTGGGGGCAATGAGACTTGCCCGGGATATCGTCAAGAAGATAGAAGAAAGCCTGGATTATCCAGGTCAGATTAAGGTTACCGTACTCAGAGAAACCAGAGCCATCGACTACGCTAAGTAGGGGGTGCCAGTGCTGCTATTAGCCATTGGAGATATCATCGGCAAGCCCGGTAGACAGGCAATACAGAAACTGCTGCCGGAACTTAAGGAGCAACACAGTCCAGACCTGGTTATTGCCAATGGTGAAAACGTTGCCGGTGGCATCGGACTGACCTCGATTACCGCCAGAGAACTGCTTGAAGCCGGCGTCAACGTCATCACTTCAGGCAACCATATCTGGACGCACAAGGAGATTATCCCTTACCTCGATAGCGAGATGCCCATCCTGCGCCCGTTGAACTATCCCCCGGGAGTGCCTGGGAGAGGCTATATCATCCGGGGCAGGGCAATGGTCGTCAACCTCATGGGGAGGACTTTTATGGGCGATTTGGATTGCCCGTTCCGCACTATGGACAAACTCCTCGCTGAGCTTAAAGACAAGCCGCCAGTGATTATCGTTGATTTCCACGCCGAAGCGACCTCAGAGAAGATGGCGTTGGGCAGATATCTGGATGGTCGGGTCAGCGCCGTGCTCGGCACCCACACCCATGTGGGCACTATCGATGCCCAGATACTCTCCGGGGGGACAGCTTACGTAACCGATATCGGCATGACGGGCCCGATGGACTCGGTCATCGGCGATGATGCTGAAGCGGTAATCCAGCGCTTTTTGACAGCTATACCGCACCGTTTATCCGTAGGTAAGGGCAAGATAATATTCAACGCGATGCTGGTGGAGATAGATGATAATACTGGCAAAGCGCTGAACATCGAGCGAATCTACCAGGAGGTGGAGTAGCTTGCCCAAGGTTGACCTCCATATCCACTCCACCGCCTCCGACGGACGCCTCAGCCCCCAGGAAATTGTCTATCGAGCCGTTGAACTGGGTATCACTATTATCGCCATCGCCGACCACGATACCGTGGATGGTATTGCCCCCGCCTTAGCCGCCGCAAAGGTTTTCCCAGAGCTGAAAGTTATCCCGGCCATCGAAATCAGCACCGATGTGCCTGGTGACGAAGTCCATGTTCTTGGCTACTTTATCGATTACACCAACTCCCATTTCATTTCCAGGCTGGAGAGCATGCGCCGTTCCCGTATCGAACGAGCACAAAAGATGGTTGCCAAACTGAAGGGTCTGGGTGTTAATATAGAATGGGAGCGCGTCCAGCATTTTGCTGGCGGCAGCACCATCGGGCGCCCCCATATTGCCCAGGCGATGCTGGAAAAAGGCTATATCGGGTCAATCAGTGAAGCCTTTGCCAAGTACATCGGGCGCAACGGACCGGCCTACGTCGAGCGGGAAAAGATGACCCCTGCCGAAGCGGTGAAGCTGCTGCTGGATGTCAACGGACTGCCGGTCTTAGCCCACCCACTGACCATCAGGGAAACAGAGGCAATGATTATGGAAATGAGAGCCGCAGGCATGGTCGGCATCGAGGTCTATTATAAAGACTATGGCGAAGAGCAGAGAAATAGCCTGCGGCAACTGGCTCAGGAACATCATCTTATTGCCACCGGTGGCAGCGATTATCATGGTCTGGAAGATAATGAGATAATGATTGGGGACGCCGGTGTGCCCCTGGTCGCCGCCGAGCAACTCCTGGCGCTGGCGGAACACAGAGCACTAAAATCAGTCAACCCCAAGCAGAGGTAAGATGCTCATCGAGTTTATCTTATTGCTTATCGGTGCCTATCTTCTAGGTTCAGTGCCGGCAGCCTACCTCGCTGCCAGATGGTATAAGGGCGTCGACATACGCCAACAGGGCACGGGCAAAGTCGGCGCGGCTAACATCCTCAGCAGCACCTCTAGATGGCTGGCTATACCGGTTGCTATTTTCGATATCGGCAAGGGAGCGCTCATGGTCTGGATAGCCCAGCTACTCGGACTGGGCACGGCTCAGCAGATAACGGTGGGCATTGTCGCCGTTATCGGGCACAACTGGCCCGTATTCCTCCGCTTTCAGGGCGGGCGGGGTGTTTTCACCAGCCTGGGTGTAATCACCATAATGTCTCCCTGGTCAGGACTCATCGGCGCAGTAATTAGCTATACCCCGCTTTTCTTCCGGCAGGTAGCCCTTGGTGTCTTTATCGCCCTGGTCACCTTGCCCCTTTTTAGCTGGTTCCTGAGCCAGCCACTGGGCATTGAGGATAGACTGACCGTGACACTGGGCTTTGTTGCCTTAGCCGCGATAGGGCTTCTCAAAAGGCTGGTTGCGCCGAGAACTACCCTGAGTAAGTCCGTGCCTTCGGGGCAACTGGTTGTTAATCGTCTGCTTTTTGACCGCGATATCAAGGACAGAAAATTGTGGATAAGCCGAAAAGCGGCGGAGCAGCAAAAAGGCAGGGAAACAAGGGCAAAATGAGGTGCGCCACTCACCCTGAAGTTGAAACCAGCCTGAGATGCGGCAAGTGCGGTAAACCCATCTGCCCCAAATGCCTGGTACAAACCCCAGTCGGAGCCAGATGTGCGGACTGTGCCCAACTGGAGAAGCTCCCCACCTACCATGTCCCCCTTCGGTACTACCTGAGAGCCATCGGCGCCGGGCTGTCACTAGCTATTGTCTGCGGCATTGCCTGGGGAGCCCTGGGCAATTACCTTCCGTTGAACCTGAGTCTGTTAATCGCCCCGGGGATTGGCTATGCCATTGCTGAAGTAGTTAGCCTGGCTACCAACCGCAAACGCGGCGCCGGTCTAATCGCCGTCGGCAGCATTGCCCTGGTCGCAGGCTATATCCTCAGTCTCTGGTTTGCCGGCTTCTTATCCGGGATTCCCTTTCTTCTGGTCTTTCGATTCGACATATCCCGAATAGTGATTGACCTGTTAGCCCTGGCTCTGGGGATTTATGTTACGGTAACCCGTTTGCGCTAACCGCCCTTCTCCG
>CAZHRL010000067.1:0-5663 GCA_964534815.1 uncultured Dehalococcoidales bacterium
AATCTGACCATCGATACCTAAATCTGTATCTTGACTGTATTCCCTAAAGATGGACCCCGCTTCAGCAACTATTTTATCCACGAAGGCCACACCTAGTCTTGCTTTAGCTCGAGTAATTGGGAATTTCTTCATTGTATATGACCTTATCCCGGAATTTATTAAATATCCAAATTCTTAACGCTGGCGGCGTGCGCCTGGATAAAGTTCTTGCGGGGCAGGACTTCGTTGCCCATGAGCGTGGTGAAGACATGGTCTGCCCGGGCGGCGTCCTCTATGGTGACGGAAAGCAGCGTGCGGGTTTCCGGGTTCATGGTAGTTTGCCAGAGCTGCTCCGCGGACATCTCACCCAGACCCTTGTAGCGCTGTACTTCCGCTTTTTTGCTGCTCCTTAGCTTGCTCAGAATTTCTTCTTTGCCCTGCTCGGAATAGACCCAGTGCTCTTCTTTGCCGGCGCTGATGCGGTACAGAGGCGGCTGGGCGATGAAGAGGTGCCCGTTGTTGATGAGCTTCACCATGTGGCGGTAGAAGAAGGTGAGCAGCAGGGTGCGGATATGAGCGCCGTCAACATCGGCATCGCTCATCAGGATAACCTTGTGATAGCGCAGCCGTGACAGGTCAAGCTCGTCATCGATTCCGGCACGCAGGGCGGTAATCATGGCGCGGATTTCTGTGTGCGCCAGCATTTTGTCCGGCGTGGCTTTTTCCACGTTAAGGATTTTACCGCGCAGGGGCAGGATTGCCTGAAAGCCGCGGTGGCGTCCCTGCTTGGCTGAGCCGCCGGCTGACTCACCCTCAACCAGGAATAGCTCGCAAAGGGAAGGCTCTTTCTCGGAGCAGTCCGCCAGTTTGCCGGGCAGGGTTGCCATATCCAGACTGCTCTTCTTGATGATTAAGTCGCGGGCTTTGCGGGCAGCCTCCCTGGCTCTTGAGGACATGAGGCACTTCTCGATGATTTTTCTGGCGTCATCGGGGTGTTCCTCAAGGTACTGGGTCAGCCCCTCAACGACACTAGCCTCGACAATGCCTTTTATTTCAGGGTTGCCCAGCTTGGCTTTGGTCTGCCCTTCGAACTGCGGCTCAGCAAGTTTGACGCTGATGACGGCGGTCAGCCCCTCGCGAATATCCTCCCCGATGAGGTTGGGGTCGTCATCCTTCAGCAGCTTGTTTTTGTGGGCATAGTCATTGAAAACACGGGTCAACGCAGTGCGGAAGCCGGTAAGATGGCTGCCGCCATCCACGGTATTGATGCAGTTGGCAAAGCTGAAGACCGACTCGTTAAAGCCCTCGTTATACTGCAGGGCGGCCTCAACGATGGTGCTATCGACTGTTTTGTAGAGGTAAATGGGCTGCTGGTGGCGGACGGTCCGGTTCCGGTTGAGATGGCGGACAAGGCTCTTGATGCCGCCATCGAAGTAGAAGCACTTTTCGCTATCTTTGCGGTTATCCTTCAGGTAGATTTCCAGTCCCTTGTTGAGGTAAGCTATCTCGCGCAGTCGCTCAGAGAGGATGTTGAAGTCGTAGCTGACCCTGCCGAAAATCTGGGCGTCCGCCAGGAAGGTGACGGTGGTGCCGGTATTTTCGGCAGGTCCAATGACCTTGACTTCTCCCTGGGGCACACCGCGGCGGAATTCTATTTGATGGAGCTTGCCGTCGCGCTTGACGTTCACGCAGAGCCACTCGGAAAGGGCGTTGACCACTGAGGCGCCTACGCCGTGCAGACCACCGGATACCTGATAAACCTTGCCCCCGAACTTGGCTCCAGCGTGGAGCGTGGTAAATACTGTCTCCAGGGCGGACTTGTGGGTGGTGGGGTGAAGGTCTACCGGAATGCCGCGCCCGTTGTCTTCCACCCTGACCGAGTCGTCCTCCTGAATGGTGGCGGAGATTCTGTTACAGCAGCCAGCCATGGCTTCATCCACGGAGTTATAGACGATTTCACAGACCAGGTGGTGCAGTCCATGCTGGTCGGTGCTGCCGATATACATGCCGGGGCGCCGGCGCACTGCCTCACGCCCTCCCAGGACCTGTATGTCTTTGGCGGTATATTCGTTGTTACTGGCGTTATTGGATGGTTGAGGTGCTAAAGGGGTAGCCTGTGCCATGATTATTTCTTACTCCTTCTTTGGTAGTGGGTAGAGAGCCAATTTATGAGTTGAGATGCGAATAGGGAAGAAAGGGGAAAGGAGAGAGGAGGCTCTTTGATGCTGCTTGTATTGCAAGGCTGATGAGACTATCATTTACAATGTAATTATAGCACAATTCAGCTTTGAAGTGAAGCTGGCAAGCCTGAGCGTTGACAAAAGCCCCCCATTTAGTCTAAAGTGGTTATAGAACAGGCGTTCGTTTCTTGAGGTAAGAGATGGAGGCGCTTTCTGCTAAACAACAGACGATTATCGATTTCATCCACCGTTTTCTGATTGAGAAGGGTTACCCACCCACCATACGGGACATCGTCAGAGGCTGCGGTATCAGTTCCACGTCTGTGGTCAACTATAACCTCGATATTCTGGTGAAGAAGGGATATATCCGCCGCCATCGTGAAGTATCACGCGGCATCGAACTGCTGAGACGCCCTCTCGCTCGGCAGCGCCAACTTCAGGTGCCGATTATTGGTCAAATCGCTGCTGGCGAGCCGATACCCGTGCCCACCTCGGATACCTGGGATGTCGCCGCCTCTTCGGAGACCCTGGAGGTAACCGCAGACTTGACCCGGGGCAGGGAAGGGATTTATGCTTTAAGGGTAAAAGGCACCTCCATGGTGGATGCCCTGATTAACGATGGCGACGTTGTCCTGATGCAGTACGTGAATGTGGTGGAGAACGTGGAGATGGCAGCGGTCTGGCTTAAGGCAGAAAAGGAGGCGACGCTGAAACGGGTTTATCTTGAAGCGGGACGTGTCCGACTCCAGCCGGCGAATAGCCAGATGCAGCCGCTCTATACCAGAGCGGACAATGTTGAGATTCAGGGCAGGGTGGTTGCCGTTATACGGCAGCTAGCCTAACGAATTGGCGGTTTGATTTTTTCCCGTCATTCGGTATAGAGTATAGAAGTGTTTGCCAGCGGAGTTAGCCCGATAAAGAGGGCAGGATGATTTTATCTCAGTTCCAGACAATAGGACAGGACTTGGTGGCGCGGAGTCTTGTTTCTTCCCACGGCGGCAATATGAGCATCCGCATGGGCGACCGTCTTATCATCACTCGCCGCGGCAGCATGCTTGGCTGTCTGCGTGAGAGCGATTTAATTGAGACCGGGATAAATAAAAACGACCGCAACACCCCACTTGCCTCAACGGAATTAGCCGTGCACCGCGCTATTTATCAGCAGACCTCAGCGCAAGCCGTTGTCCATGCTCATCCGCCTTACTCTATTGCCCTTTCCCTGCTAGAAACCGAGATTGTGCCTAACTGTGTTGAGGGCATGGCGGTGGTGGGCAAAGTCCCTGTTGTGGGCTGGAATGTGGATGTCAAACCCGGCGGTCTGGCTGACCTCATCGCTGAGGCATTAAAAGAATACAAAATTGTTATGGTTCACAGTCACGGCAGCTTTGCCACCGGACAGCTACTTGAGGAAGCGCATAAATATACCACGGCGCTGGAGGAAAGCTGCCAGGTTCTCTGCCTGTTGAAGTCTTTGCAGAGAAGCGCCACCAAACGTTAGTCCGCTTTTTTCTCCCTCTGCCAGCGGTCAAAAACAAATTCCTTTTTATTCTTGCTCTTCGTCCAGGCAGCTTTTGCCGTGGGCAGGAATTTAATCAGTATTATTATCCCCACCAGAGCCGCCATGATGGTGCCAATGCCTGAGTGGGTGCCGAACCAGGTGATGAAGGGCAGGGAGAGAAGCCCCACGCTTATAGAAAGCGCTACGTTACGGGTGATGATGAAGGGGATGAGAATGATGCCGAAGAGGATGGCTAGCCCCTGCGGGTAGCCGTAGACGGGCAGCAAAACGAAAAGGGTACCAAAGGCAGCCCCCATCCCCTTTCCCCCGGTGAATTTCAGGAAGAGCATCCAGTTGTGCCCCACCACCGAAGCAATCCCCGCCAGCATGACAAAGGTCGGGGATAAGTCGAGCAGCCAGTAGGCTATGGCTACCGAGGCGGCTCCCTTGCCCACATCGGCAAGACCGGCGGCGAGGGCAGGACCCGCTCCCACCTCGCGGAAGACATTCAAGCCACCAACATTGCCCCCCCCAAGCCGGCGGATATCTTTGCCAATGGCGAGACGGGTGGCAATATAAGCCGAGGGTATGGAACCGAGGAGGTAACCAATAATTATGGCGATGATGCCAGTGATAACCTCGTTGACTATCATTCAAGCCTCTCCTGAGAGCTTATTTTTTGTAGACCGGGGTGCACCACTTCAGATATTTAGGGTTATTGCCTCGAATGACGTCAAAGTAGAGTTTCTGCAGCTTGGCGGTTATCGGACCGATTTCACCATTGCCTATCTTGCGGCGGTCTATCTCAGCCACCGGCGTGAGATGGGCAGCGGTGCCGGTCATGAAACATTCGTCGGCGTTGTATAGCTCGGAGCGCTCAATCGACCGCTCAATCGTATCTATGCCCAACTCTTCCTTCGCCAGCTGTATCACCGTGCTGCGGGTGATGCCCATCAGAATGCTGTTGTAGCTGGCGGGCGTCAGCAGTTTGTCGTTCACCACGAGGAAAATATTTTCACCGCTGCCTTCCGCAACAAAATCGTCGGAGGTGAGCATAATGGCTTCGTCGAAGCCGTTCTCGATAGCTTCAGTCTTCGCCAGAGCGTTGTTGATGTAAAGCCCGGCGAGCTTCGCCCGCGGCGCCTCCTTAAGACATCGCCAGGAAGCGACCATACATCTGGCTTTGTCTACGTCTAAATATCTTCCCCAGGGCATGGCGCAGACAAAGAAGTCGTCCTCAATGCTGTGGAGGCGGACGCCGAGCTGCTCAGAGCTTTTATAAGCCAGGGGACGGATGTAGATGTCCTCCTTAAAGCCACATTTCTGTGTCATCTCTATGGTGAGCTGGCAGAGGTCATCAACGGAGTAGGGCAGGTTAATCTTCAACACACGGCAGCCTTGGAGCAGGCGCTGGTAATGCTCCTTCAGGCGAAAGAGGTAAAGCTGCTGATGGTCGTTATTCCAGTTGCCCCGGATGCCCTCAAAGACGGCAGTGCCATAGTGCAGGAAGTTGGTCATAATGCCCAGTTTGGCTTCAGAGAGAGGGACGAATTTCTTCTGAAAGTAAGCATATGACGGCATTTGAAAATCCCCCTTTCTTAGAAGGCAATTATAACCAGAAAGTGGGCATAAAGCAAGTTCTTAGGACTGAAGATTAGCCCCGCAGTTGGAGCAGAACTTACTGCCGGGAAGATTGGGGTGAGAGCAAGCCTTACAGGGCAGAAAATCGGCTGCCGGCCTCTGACCGAAGTAAAGCCCAGTATATACCCAGGGAATTTCAATGCCTTCTTTATCAAAGGCTTCCTTGATTCTTTTCCTCAGTTCTCCCATGATGTCCCACTGCTCGATAGGCTTGACATCGCCCAGAATCTTGATGTCTATGCCGGAGTCGCCAAGGTTATCCACCCTCAGTACTTTGGGAGCAGTAATAATCCGTTCACGCCAGTTTTCGTCCGTGGAGAGTTCCTCGCAAACACGATTTATCACGCTTATGGCATGGTCGAGGT
>CAZHRL010000068.1:0-5644 GCA_964534815.1 uncultured Dehalococcoidales bacterium
GGAAGCCGAGCTCGGTTCCATCGATATACTCTTTAACTCTGTGGGCATTGCCGGCGGTCCTCCTGTCATTGACCAGAGTGAAGAAGAATGGGATAAGATTATTGCCACCAACCTAAAGAGTTGCTATCTGTGCTGCAAGGCAGTCCTGCCAGGGATGCGGGAACGGAAAAAGGGCAATATCATCAGCGTTGCCTCGGCGGCGGGTATACGAGGCTTCTCCGAAAGGAATGCTTACAACGTCTCCAAGGCGGGCATCATCATGCTGACCAAGATAATGGCACGCGACTTGGGCAAATATAATATACGTGCCAACGCTATCGCCCCCACCATGATTAAAACCGATATGACCAAGTGGCTGACAGATAACCCGGAGGCAGCTGCCGCTGAAGCGCGCCGCACGCCGCTCGGTCGGCTGGGCGAGGTGATGGATGTCGTCGGTCCCGCCATATTTTTAGCCTCGGATGCTTCTAGCTATATTACGGGCGATATCATAGTTGTCGATGGCGGGCAACTGGCTTAATTCCCAAGGAGGTTTTATTATGAGCCTTTCCGTTTTTTCTTTGAAAGGGAGAGTAGCTATTGTTACCGGTGGTGGCACGGGCATCGGAAGGAGCATCGCCCTGGAATTTGCTCAGGCTGGAGCAGATGTGGCAGTGGCTGGTCGCCGGCTAAATGTCCTGGAAGATGTGGTCAAGGAGGTCAAAGCCCTAGGCTGTCGCGCTCTGGCTGTTCCCACTGACGTTACCAAAAAGAAGGATGTGGATAACCTCGTTCAGAAGACGATGGACGAATTCGGCTTTATCGATATTCTGGTTAACAATGCTGGCATCTTCGCTGGTTCATCTTTTCTTGACCTTGCTGAGGAAGAATGGGATAGAGTCATCGATACCAATCTCAAAGGCTGCTATCTCTGCTGCCAGGCGGTAGCGAAGAGGATGATTCCGCGTAAGAAGGGCAGCATCATCAATATTTCCTCAAATGTGAGTGTATCGACCTGCGGTGGGTATAGTGGGCCTTATCCGGTAGCCAAAGCCGGCGAGGTTATGCTCACTAGAGGACTCGCCTGGGAGCTGGGCAAATATAATATCCGGGTGAACGCCATTGCTCCGGGGAACATCAGGACGGAGATGACGCGAGACTGGTGGACTGACCCCGCTTTTGTGAAGCGGATGGAGATAGACCGACCGCTAGGCAGGTTTGGCGAGCCGGAAGAGATAGCCACGGTAGCTCTCTTCCTGGCTTCGGATGCTTCCAGTTACGTTACGGGGGCAACCATTGTGGCTGATGCCGGCAAGGTTGCTTAGACAAAGGAGGTAATGATGAGTAAACCCAATTTTTCTCTGGAAGGCAGAGTGGCTGTGGTAACCGGGGCGCGGCGGGGCATGGGGAAAGAGATTGCCCTTACCTTTGCCGAGGCGGGGGCGGATGTGGCGGTATGCGATATGACCCTCGAAGGGGGCGAGCTGAACGCTGTGGCGGACGAGATTAAGAAGCTCGGGCGGCGTTCACTGGCGGTGCTAGCTGATATCTCCAAGAAGTCGGACGTGGACAACCTTGCCAAGAAGGTAGTCGAGAAGTTCAAGAAGGTGGACATCCTGGTGAATAATGCCGGCATCACCGGCGACCGCGTGCCGCTTCTAGAAGTTACCGAGGAGAACTATGACAAGGTAATGGCGACCAACCTTAAGGGCTATTTCCTGTGCAGCCAGGCTTTCGGCAGGCTCATGGTCGCCCAGAAAAAGGGCGTCATGGTCAATATCGCCTCTGTGCTGGGCGTAGAGGTGGGCGACTACGGGCGCAAGGTGGAAGACAAGCTGGGCATTTATGCTCTCTCCAAGACGGGCGTGGTCATGCTGACCAAATATCTTTGCGGTGAGCTGGGACCCTATAATATTCGTGTCAATGCCATCGCGCCTACCAGGGTGCTGACACCGATGAGCCTAGCCTGGAACAACCCGGAGGAAGCCAAGAGGTCGTCTGCCTACATCCCGCTGGGTCGCATTGGCTATCCCGCCGACGTGGCAGCGGCAGCCCTGTTCCTGGCTTCTGATGCCTCCAGCTTCATCTCCGGCGATACTCTGATGCTAGAAGGCGGTCAGACGGCTTAGCACTGGAAAGGATTTATATGAAATTGCTTTTTATTCCCGGTTCGGGAGGTGGAAAGCAGGAGTGGTTTTATCAGACGAAATACTTTGCTGATTCCGAGGCGGTGGTCTTGCCCGGGCGTTCCGGGGGCAAACCCTGTGCCAGTATTGATGAGTATGTCGAGTGGTTGCGGGGCTACATTCATAAAAAGCGCTATCAGGATGTGGTTCTGGCTGGTCATTCCATGGGTGGTGCCATTGCTTTGCTCTATGGGTCGAAGTATGGCGCCGAGATAAAGGCGCTGGTCTTGCTGGGCAGCGGCGCCAGGCTGAGGGTGCTGCCCGCTATGCTCGACATGCTGAAAAAGATGACTCCTGAAGACCCCGCCTGGAGACAGTTTGTTGAGGGCTTCTACCAGCGCGTCACCCCTGAAGTGAAAAAGATTGTGGTGGAAGAGCGGCTGCAGATAGGTCCGGCGGTCACTTTGAATGACTTACTCTGCTGCGATAAGTTTGATGTTATGGACAAAGTGAGCAACATCAAGCTGCCCACCCTGCTCATCTGTGGCAGCGAAGACCAGATGACGCCGGTGAAATATACTCAGTTTCTGGCGGACAGGATTGCCGGCTCGGTTTCAGTGATTATTCCCGGCGGCACGCACTGGGTCTATCTGGAAAAGCCGCAGGAAGTCAACCAGTGGCTTCAGGACTTTTTAGGTCGGCTTCGCTGAGCTTTTGAGCCTCTGCTGACAATCTGGCTGCCAGCGTTCCAATCCGCAGACATGGCACGTTTCGTAACGGCAATCCCGGGTCTCTTTACTGGCTGCGGCACGCTGGTATTCTCGTTTCAGGAAGGAAGCGGTTACTCCGATATCAATATGTGACCACGGCAGGAACTCATCCAGAGGGCGCTCTCTCTGGGCATAGAACTCCGGTTTCAGCCCGGTTTCCTCGAAAGCGCAACGCCAGTTTTCATAGTTGAACTGCTCGCTCCAGGCGTCAAAGGTCGAGCCCATTTGCCAGGCACGGTAGATGACCCTGCCCAGTCGCCTGTCCCCTCTTGACATTGCTGCCTCAAGCAGGCTCACCTTCGGGTCGCTCCACGATAGCTTGATGCCTTTCTGGCGCAGTCTGCTGGTGAGAAGTTCCTGCTTGGCGCTCAGGCTCGCTTCACCTTCCTGAGCTACCCACTGGAAGGGGGTGTGTGGCTTGGGGATGAAGGTAGAGGCGGTGACCCTCATCTGCGGTCTTCTGCCCGGCGCCTTTTTGCCCAGCGCATAGACTTTTTCCACGAGCCGGGCGATTTCCTCTATATCTTCCGTGGTCTCCGTGGGCAAGCCGAGCATGAAATACAGTTTCAGCGTCGTCCAGCCCCGCTCAAAAGCTAGAGCGGCGACGTTCAGCAGTTCCTCTTCGGCGAGGCTCTTGTTGATGGCGCATCTCAGCCGCTCGCTTCCCGCCTCAGGGGCGAAGGTAAGCCCCGTCCTCTTATGGGAAGAGATTAAGTCCAGCAGTCTGGGAGAAAAGCTATCGATGCGCAGGCTCGGCAGCGAGAGAATGAGGTTGGGGTGGCGGTCGAATAGCTGGGCGACAAGCCCCTCAATGTCCGGGTAATCGCCGGTGCTCAGCGAGACTAGAGACACCTCATTATAGCCGCAGTTGCTGATAATCTCTGCCACCGCCTGCAACACCTCTGCCTGCGGGCGCTCCCGCACCGGGCGGTATATCATTCCCGCCTGACAGAAGCGGCAGCCACGACTGCACCCGCGCTGGATTTCTACTGCCCCGCGGTCATGGACAACCTCAATATAGGGAACGACAGGCTTGGTAACGGGGGGCGGCAGCCTAGTTACTATCCGCCGCTCAATAATGGGTCTGGCTTCAGCCACGATAGGCGTAATGCTCTGTGGCAAGCCATCAACATCGTATGCTACTTGATAGAAGCCGGGCACATATATGCCGCGGATAGAGGCGGCTCTTCGCAGCAACTCCCTTTTCGTAGCCTTCTTGTCCTGCCTCTGCCACTTCCGTAACACCTCAAGCAGCTCCAGCACCACCTCCTCCCCCTCCCCGATAACAAAGAGGTCAATAAAGTCAGCCATAGGCTCCGGGTTGAGGGTGCCGCTACCGCCAGCAATGATTAAGGGATGAGAATCATTGCGTTCCGCGGCGAGAACAGGTATCTGCGCTAGGTCGAGCATTTCCAGGACATTGGTGTAGGTCAGCTCGTAGCCCAGGGAGAAGCCGATGACATTAAAGTCTTTTAAGGGTCGTTTGGTTTCCAGACTGAAGAGTGGTATGCCTTTAGAGCGCAGCGCCGCCGCCATGTCTCGCCAGGGGGCGTAGACTCTCTCCGCCAGGGCATCGGGCTGCCGGTTGAGAATGTCATAAATGATGCCCAGACCCAGGGTGGACATGCCGATTTCGTATAAATCAGGGTAGGAGAGGGCAATCCTGATGGGCGTCGCATCCCAGTCCTTGACGACGCTGTTCCACTCGTTGCCGGTATAACGAGCAGGCTTGGTCACCTGATATAGAATGGCATCGAGGTTATTCAACATGACCTCTCAAGCTAAAATTATAGTGGGAAGTGGAAATATTATCCAATGGGGTCAGAAAATCTGCTTTGAGGCGGGCTGTCAAAGAGGGGCGGCAGCCTCTCTTTGGGGAAATTTTCCCCCTTCCCTGTTTAGTAGGAACGTGCAAAACAGCTTAGTTACTCAGGCCCTTCATTTCAGAAGCTATATTTATCAATTTCTGTGACTCCTCATTAACCAGCTCCGTCAACTGCTCACACTTACCTGCATACTTGCCAGCCTCCATTGCTTTCACAGTGAGTTCTGCCACTTTAGAGCCTAATGAAGGGTCTAGAACTGACATTCTACTTAATTCATTAGCTAACTGTTCGCATTCACTTGTTGCCTCTAAGCCAGCATTACTTGATAGTTCCAACGCTGCTCCGTATTGTTTAATTAAGTCAACCCGGATGTTATATTCCTCTTTTAATTCTACATACCTCTTGTATTCTTTGGGATTATCAAATGACCATCCCTGGTAATATAATGGGTTATCGTTCGACCAAACAGCATAGCCATCAGTTGTCTCTAAAGCAAGATACTCCCCTGGGGATATTTCGGCTAACACCCAAGCATGGTTAGCCTCGGTTATATTTTGTATGTCTGTTTCTACATTTCCTATCTCGATTACTGCGTTAATTCCCTGAGCCAGAAGCATATCCCAAACATCCAGAGCCATATCAGAACAGACAAAGAAATCGTATTCGCTCCATATATGGTTTTCGTGGTAGTGTTTGACAATATTTTCCGCGGTTTCGGTAGGCGTTTCGCCAAAAAGTTCATATTTGTCTCTTAACTCCCTGATTTCATTCTGCAACTCAGCGGCCTGTGACTGTGAAGCTCTAAGTTCACTACTAATCCTGTCGTATTGTTCTTGAGGGACTCCACAACCCACAACAAGGCAAGAGAGTAACGCCACTACTATTGTCAGTGTCAATGCTATCTTACTTTTCATAATACCCCCTCTCAGTTAAGCAAGTCCCC
>CAZHRL010000069.1:0-5642 GCA_964534815.1 uncultured Dehalococcoidales bacterium
TCGCTGTGCATGTCAAAGACCAGGTTGACGCAGGCACTTTTTTGTAGCATGCCGATGAGTAGAATCCGGGTGAGGAAGGTCTTGCCCGTGCCGCTCTTGCCGAAGATGCCATTACTACGCTTGACCAGCTCGGTCAGGTTGAGACACAGCTTGGTCTCCATATCCAGCGGGTTGCCAATCCAGAACCTTTCTTTGTCCTCTTTGCCGAAGACCAGCTCGATGTCCTGCTCGGAAGCGAGGTTGACCGTTGAAAAGTGGCTGGGAACGGTCTTCACTGGCTGCGGACCTTCGATGACGCTGGTGACATCGCCGCCGAGGGTGAGGTAGGGAGTGACATGGAGGGTGCCGTAGGTGCTCGTGCCGGAGAGGACTTCAGTGAGGAACGGGTCGGAGGCATCGGGCGGGGTCTGGGTAAGCTGCTCATCGGTAACACCCAGGCTGACATCGGTTATCATGCCTAAAAAACGCCGTTTCTTGCCTTCGATAGTAACATAGCGCCCGACGACAATGTCTTCCACAGAGGCGGAGCCGTCAAGCCTGACGTCTATGCCTTTATTCAACGAACCGGAGATAACGATACCCAAGCGCTGGTTCATTTTATTCTCCCCAGTATGGATTTAAGCTGCTGGAACTGACCGCTGAGCAACAGGGCTAACTCTTTTCCCGCTGCTACCAGAAAGGCTCGACTGTCCTCCTGCGACTGGCTCATCTGGCGCAGGGCGGCGGCGACTAGTTCTTCACTGCTGATGGGCAGGCGGGCGTTGAGCAAGATGTTCAGGAAGTCGAACGACTGGCTGAACTCTTTAACCTCTTGCGGCGGGCAGAGGTAGACAAAGCCGTGGATGCGGGCGGGCTTGGAGGGCAGGTAATGGTACAGTTTGCCGTCCTGCCTGTGCCCCACCACCAGCGCGCAGAACTCGCTCTTGAGGAGCTTTAGAAGCTGGGGATTAGATTGATAGATGGCTTCTTCGCTGGTCTCATCCTTGCCGCGGGCAATGGGACGGCGTCCCGGCTCGATGCCTGTCGTCTCGGCGCGACAGACGATGCCGTAAAGCTCCACGGGGGCATCGGCTGTCTTGACCAGCGCGCCCAGGGGCGGCACCTGGTAAAGCTCGTAGCACTGGGCGATGAAGTCCGTGGTAGTGGCTTGAACCACTTCACCGACTCTTTGTGGTTCAGACATATTTTTTAATCCCCTTTTAGCCGTCAGGTCTTTTGAGGTGACCCTCCCTCTTTATCTCCCTCAGGCTTCAGGGAGGGAGAATTGATTTTTAAGAGAGGCTTCGCCTCTCTTTGGACTCACCTTTTCGTCTAAAGTAGACTACGGATACCTACAAATACGACGAGCCATAATGCTACAGCGCATAACCAAGCCAATGGAACTCTCATCCACCGCCGAAATGTTGGCAAGTAGCCAAAAGCCCCAATCGCCAAACTCGCCAGAAAGCAGAAAATATTTACTGGCACCAAAGCCCATCCTTCAGGGATGATACGTACCAACACCTCCCAAACCGCGATTAAGACCGCCGAAACAATTAGCCAACCTATGAGCCACATTGCTTAACTTCCTTAATCTTTATTTTTTCCTTATAAGATGCACCGCTTGCAAACCTATGGCTACTGCGAGTGCGATGATAACCCAAGCTAAGCTAGTCTCACCGAGCCATGTCAACTCGTTAATTGCGACTATGAGGGCAATTATTAGGGAAGCCCATAATAGACCTTTCATACTATCTATTTCTTCTTTTCTTCCTGCTTCTTCTCTTTTGACTGCTTGGGCTTCTTCACATTCCTTCTGCCTTTAGTTCCCATTGCTAGCCTCCTTTTAAATTAAAATCATTATAATTCGATAAATCGCATAGGCTATAATTAGCGCCAGTCCAATCCAAGCCCATCTTGAATCTTTTGATACGATATATGTCCACGATGCAGCTGTAAACAATCCCACGGAGAGGAGGCCTTGATCGTTTGCAGTTGACTTTTCAAGCTCTCTTAGTTTTTGTTCTTCTGTTTCCATTTTCGCCTCCTTTTCCCTAATAATATATCAGGGGGTGAGGTAGATGCCCATTTAACTCTTATTTCCTCTTATCTCCTATTTTAACACAGCCCAGAAATTTAGGAAGCGTGACAGTCTCGTTAAATCCATCTTGTCCTCTTGCTCTGGCTCTTAGCGGAGGCGGTGCTGGGCAGATGCTCTTCTACCAGAGAAGACTCGACGATTTGCCAGAAGTTTTCTTTATCGGCCGAGGTGACTACCGCCTGCTCGTGGGCTTCACTCAGGGCGACGGGATAGCCCTGACCCCGGCGGCACTGGTCTAGCACTAGAGCCTGGGTCAGGTTGAGCAGGCTATCATCGGCTGCTACCCACTGAGGGATTTCCACTCGGGCGACTTCCTCCTCCGCCTTGAGATAGAAGAAGTAGACCCTATGCTCCCCGTAATGCTTGCGCACGATGGACGACTGGTTGATGAACAGCGCCGACCGTTCTCCCGGCTCCAGCAGGTTCGAGAACAGTTCGCGGTCGTCGACTTGCGCCACGGCTTCACATTCTTTCGTCTCGCACTTCTGGCAGTAGAGGTCTGTGTCCATAACTTCGTGAGGGCACAGGGCAAGGCGCAAAACATTAACCACGTCGGTGCTGCGCGGGAAGCTGATGTAGCTGGCGAGCGCCAGCTTCCTGTCCTGGCTGAGTTTCCTTATCTCGTCGAGATGGCGCAAAAAGCCTTTCTCCAGCATTACGTCTGTCACGAAGTCCGGGTAGGCTTCCAGTCCCCACAGGATGAGCGAGCCATCGAGCAGCGCCAGAGCGGGACATTGCGGTTTCATTTCCTTAGCCATGGGGACAAGCTGCCGCAGTTCGTCCACGCCGCGCTTGATGCTCAGCAGTGTGCCCTCGATAAGCTGCTCCCGCCCTCCTCCCTTGGGTGGGGCGATGACCAGCTCTTCCTCGCTGGAGTAGAGGTGGGGGTGGCTTTCCAGACTGGCGCTGGGCTCATTGCCGTAGTGAAGGACAACGCTACCTATATTTATTAAATAGCACCTCGTTGAGCGGTGGCGGTCGACGGCAATGTGCGAGCCATCGGTAGCCAGGACGGTGAACTCCGAGGGGAGGGGAGAAACCTGGTAGTGCTCGTCGAGCCCTTCGACTAAGTCCGCTACCAGCCAGGTGGTCTTGCTCAGCGCAATCTTTTTCCTTAGACGGTTGAGGTTGGCGGACTGCTCATGAAGGGTTTCTAACGCCCTTTGAAGGTGCTTGCGCCGTTCTTCTCTGCCTGCCTTCAGCCTGGCGACCATGCTGCCAATCTGCGCTGCCACCTTGTTTAAATCTAAAGCCATCGCTGTCTCAGCCTTTGGAGAACAGTATAAACCATTGGAGTAAGGCGCTCAAGACACTATCGCAAGCAGGGCGTTGAAGAGGAACGCCAGTCTTCTCTAGAAATTTCCCTCTAAAGTCGGGGTTGTAAGAAGGGGGCACAGCCCCCTTCTAAAATATTTATCCCCCTTCCCCTCTCAGGGGAAGGGGGCAAGGGGGAAAGGGTTCGTAACAGTGATTGCTTTGCGTCGTTGCAAGTTCTCCAATGGAAGGACGAAGTAATCTCAGCGTCTATTTGTAGCGGATTCCTCAGATGTTTCCCAAGACACCGATAAGCTGACTATGCTACAATCTAGGTCGATGCTCCCCATATTGCTGAGTGTGGTGGTCATTTCCTTATCCGGGGTAATGATGCCCGGTCCCCTCTTTGCCATGGTTGTGGCGAAAAGCTACCGTTCGCCGTGGGCTGGTCCTCAGGTAGCCCTGGGGCACGCGGTCATTGAAGTCCCGCTGATTCTGATTATCTTCTTTAGCTTCGCTCAGTTCTTTCAGAACACCATTGTGCAGCTCGTGCTGAGCGTGGTGGGCGGCGGCATGATTATCTGGATGGGTATCAGCCTGTTTCGTCTCAGGGCAGCGGTGGTGCGGGGTGACAAAGACCTGCCTTACAATGCCTTCGTTGCCGGCATCATCATGAGCGGACTCAATCCCTTTTTCCTGCTCTGGTGGGCGACTATCGGCAGCTTGCTTCTGGCGAGATTTTTTAGCTTCGGGGTAAGCGGGCTGACGGTATTTATTGTTGTTCACTGGCTCTGCGACCTCGCCTGGCTGGCGCTGGTTTCTGTGGTGATATATAAGACGCATAGACTCTGGGGGAGAGCTTTTCAGGAAGGACTATTCATCGCCTGTAGCCTGCTGCTGGCTGGTTTCGGGGTCTGGTTTATCGTCTCAGGCGCTCAGCTGGTCGTTTGAGCTGTTTGTGAAAAGGAGACTTACTCATGAAAGCCGGCTACGTCTACGACCCGGTCTATCTACAACATGATACCGGACAGCACCCGGAAAACGCTCAGCGGTTGGAAGCCATTATGTCTCATCTTGAGCGGACCGGGCTCAAGCAGCAGTTACAGCTTATCCAGCCCCGCGCCGCTACAACTGAAGAGCTGGCTCTGATACATACCCGGCAATATATCGCCAGTATTAAAGATGCGGCACAGCGGGGTGGCTGGCTCGACCCGGATACCGTGCTTTCCTCCGGCTCTTACGAGGCGGCGCTTTACGCTGCGGGCGGTGTTTTGAGTGCTGCTGATGCCGTGATGAACGGCGAGGTGAACAGTGCCTTTGCTCTGGTGAGACCGCCGGGACACCATGCCACTGCCAATTGGGCAATGGGCTTCTGCCTCTTTAACAATATCGCTATTGCGGCGAAGTATGCCCGGAACAAGTTTGGACTGAAACGCATCGCCATCATCGATTTTGATGTCCATCACGGCAATGGCACTCAGGAGGCATTCGATGATGACCCGCAGGTGATGTACCTTTCCACTCATGAGTCCCCCTTTTATCCCGGGACAGGCGGAGTTGAGGACATTGGCAGGGGAGCGGCTCAGGGGACGAAGGTGAATATCCCTCTGCCCGCTGGCTGTGGCGATGCTGAATATATAAAGGTATATGAACAAATCATTGTTCCCGCGGCGAAGCGGTTCAGCCCCGGGCTTATCCTGGTCTCGGCGGGCTATGATGCCCACTGGGCGGATGGGCTGGCGCTGATGCAGCTTAGCGTCGCTGGCTATGCCCGGATAGTGAAATTTATTAAAGGACTGGCTGACGAACTGTGTGGCGGGCGTCTGGTCTTGACTCTCGAGGGGGGCTACAATCTTAAAGCTCTGTCGGCTGCCGTCAAAGCCACTTTCGATGTGCTCCTGGGCAATACTGATATTGAAGACCCAATTGGTCAGTCTTCACGGGGATTCAGGGCGCCCGACATCGCTGCTCTCATTAAAGAGATAAAGACAATTCACGGGCTGCCTTAGGCTTTGTCTGGCTTATCCTTACAGGAAACGGGGCACTGCTGGCATTCTTCGTTGCAGGGTTCAACATGGATGATGACATTAGTGTTGGGCAGCCGACTTTTTATATCCTGCTCCAGATGGTCGCACATCTGGTGTGCTTCTTCCACAATGGCATCCGAGGGCATCACCAGATGGAGGTCGACATAGCGCCAGCTTCCTGACTTGCGCGTGCGCACTTCGTGGAAACCAACCAGCTCGCTGGTATGCTCCATAATGCAGGGGGCGATAATATCCTCTTCTTCCTGGTGTAGTCTGGTATC
>CAZHRL010000070.1:0-5614 GCA_964534815.1 uncultured Dehalococcoidales bacterium
CCTCTTCCGTCTTCCCGGCAAGGAAACTCTCTATCATCTCTTTAATCTGCTTGCCGACCAGATGAGAGATGACGCTGATAACGCCATAGCCTCCCAGAGCCAGGATAGGCAATGTATCGCTGTCATTGCCACTCCAGACAAGGAAGCCTTTTCTCGCTTCCTGGATAATCTTGGAAATCTGGTCCATGTTGCCGCTGGCTTCCTTGATGCCGATGATATTCTCTATCTGGCTCAGCCGGATAGTCGTCTCCGCGGACATGTTGGTTATCGTGCGCGACGGCACATTGTAGGGAATGCAGGGCAGCTTGGTGCTCTGTGCGATGGTCTTGAAGTGCTGGTATAAGCCTTCCTGAGTTGGCTTGTTATAGTAGGGGCATACCAGGAGGCAGGCATCAACACCAATCTTTTCTGCCTCTTTTGTCAGCTCGATGCTCTCCTCGGTGTTATAGTTGCCCGTGCCGGCGATGATGGCTCCTCTGTTGCCGACGGCTGCCTTTGTTTCCCGGAACAGGCGTAGCTTTTCTTCGCGGCTCAGCGTGGGTGATTCTCCCGTGGTGCCGGAGACTACCAGCCCATCGCTCCCCGAGTCGAGCAAGGCTAAAGCCAGCCTCTTCGCCTGCTCATAGTCCACCTTCCCGTCGTCAGTAAATGGGGTGACCATGGCGGTGATGAGTCTTCCTATTTGTTTCATTTCGTCTCCCTTCCTGGCTGTAACCATTCTCTTTTTATCATTTCTTCAGCAATCTGGACAGCATTTAGAGCGGCTCCCTTGCGCAAATTGTCGGCGACAACCCACAGTACCAGGCCATTGGGGTGAGAGGTGTCCTGGCGGATACGCCCGACAAATACCTCGTCCGTGCCGGCAGCTGACCACGGCTGGGGATAGAGGCTGACGTTCGGGTCATCCAGAATCTTGATTCCCGGAGCCTGAGCGAGGACATACTCCGCTTCATCAGGCGTCATGGGGCGGGAGAATTCCACATGTATCGCCTCACTGTGGCTGATGAATACCGGCACACGCACACAGGTAGCCGAGATGGCAATGTCTTCAGCATGCATTACTTTTTTGGTCTCTTCCACCAGTTGCCATTCCTCTTTGGTGTAGCCGTTATCGAGGAAAACATCTACCTCCGGCAGCAGGTTAAAGGCAATCTGATGCGGGAGAATATGAGGAACGGCGGTTTGCCCGCTCAGTATCTGTTTGGACTGTTCCGTTAGCTCGTCGATGGCAGGCGACCCTATGCCTGATACCGAGTGATGGGCGGTGGCGATGATGCGCTTGATGGGGTTGACCTTGTGCAGTGGGTAGAGAGCTACGACCAGCGGGATGGTGGCACAGCTCGGGTTAGCGATAATCCCCCTGTGCTCCTTAATATCCTCAGCGTTGACCTCGGGGACAACCAGAGGCACAGTAGCCAGCATTCTAAAGGCAGCGCTGTTATCAATTACCACCGCCCCCGATTGGACAGCCATCGGGGAGAAGTGCCGGCTGACATCGGTTCCTGCGGCAAAAAAGGCGATGTCAATATCCCGGAAGGACTCAGGGGTAATCTCCTTTACCTCGATTTCTTTGTGGATAACAAAGGTCTTTTTCCCAGCAGCGCGGTCTGTGGCGAAAAGCGAGATTGAGTCGAAGGGGAACTTGCGCAGTTCGAGAATTTTGATTAACTCCTGTCCCACCAGTCCGGTAGCGCCGACAATGGCTACTCTATACCCCATTGTTCTCTAATGCCTCCCGAATTTCTCCTATAAACCGAGCAGGGTATCTAAACCGTAGACCAGTCCTTGACGCTTGACAACTTCTCTGATGGCGAGCATTACGCCGGGCATGAAGCACTCACGACTGATGGTGTCGTGGCGGATGCTGAGCGTTTGCCCCGGCGCACCGAAGATTACTTCCTGATGAGCCATGAGGCCGGGCAGACGCACGCTGTGGATGGTTATATTTTCCGTCGGCTCACCGCGACTGATTGAGGGTTTCTTCGGCTGGGGTGGGGGTTGGAAGGGCTTGCCTCTGGCGGCTGCCATCATTCTGGCGGTGGTCAGGGCAGTCCCTGAAGGGGCGTCAGCTTTGAGGTAGTGGTGTAATTCGATAATTTCAGCAAATTCAAAGTATTTGGCGGCTATCTTGGCAAGGTGCATCATGACTACTGCGCCCAGCGCAAAATTGGGTGCAGCCACAGCGCCAACCCCATTTGCCTTGGTTAGCTGGTCAATCTCCTTCAGGTCGTCCTGTGTCAGACCTGTGGTTCCGATGACCAGGTTGACCCTCCGTTTCGTTGCTGTGCGCACGGCGGGCATGGTCGCTTGAGCAATGGTGAAGTCGACGAGCACATCTGGCTGGCAGGTAGCCAGGATGGAGTCCAGATTGGAGGAAAAGGGTATGCTGCCAGACCTGTCTGGCAGCGGCAGGGAGTCCTCTTTGACCTGCAGCTCCACGGCACCGACCAGCTTCAAGTCAGGCTCCCGACAAACGGCGTTGACTACCTCTCTCCCCACTTTACCCTGGGCACCGTGGACTACTACTTTAATGGGGTTCATGGTTTGCCTCCGTTAGTCCCACCTCTTGCGAGGACCTTTATCCGGTGGACGAGTCTCATGTCTGCGCTGGGGCGGGTACTCTCGTCGCGGTGGTGCCCCTTGTGCTCCTGCCCCAGGCATCTGGGAGAGCTTCTCAAAGACGGCTTTTCGGGAGAGGTTTATGCGACCCATGCTATCGATTTCGATTACTTTAACGGTAACCTCATCGCCTACTTTAACAATATCTTCTACTTTGTCGACGCGAAAATCAGCGAGCTCACTGATGTGAACCAGCCCTTCTTTGCCGGGGAGAATTTCGACAAAAGCGCCGAAGTTAGCGATGCGGGTTACTTTTCCGGTATATACCGTGCCCACTTCAACTTCTCTGGTAAGGTCTTCAATAATAGAGATAGCTTTACGGGCAGCTTCTTCGTTCGGTGAGCCGATAATTACGGTGCCATCGTCTTTAATATCAATCGTGGCTTTCGTCTCATCAATGATTGAGCGGATGGTCTTACCGCCCGTGCCGATGACGCTGCCAATCTTGTCCGGGTCAACCTTTATCTTGTACATCCTCGGTGCGTAGCGGCTGAGTTGGGGTCGGCTGGCGCTGATGCTCTGCCGCATTATGTCCAGAATAGCCAGGCGCGCATCGCGTGCCTGAATCAGTGTCTTTTCGATGATTTCAAAATTCAAGCCTTTGATTTTAATATCAAGCTGTACCGCAGTGATGCCTTCAGTAGTGCCAGCGACCTTGAAGTCCATATCACCGTGGTTGTCTTCAATGCCCTCAATATCGGTCAGAATGGCGTAGTTGCCTTTATCATCAGTGACCAGCCCCATGGCGATACCGGCTACGGGTCTCTTGATGGGAACGCCAGCATCCATCAGGGAGAGGCTGCTGGCACAGGCGCTTGCCATAGAAGTGCTGCCGCTGGAGCTGAGGACTTCCGAGACCAGGCGAATGGTGTAGGGGAACTCTTCCTCCTTGGGTATTACCGGCAGCAGGGCTCGTTCGGCGAGGGCGCCATGCCCGATTTCACGACGACCCGGCGTGCCGACGCGCTTCACTTCGCCGGTAGAGAACGGCGGGAAATTGTAATGATGCATAAAACGCTTGGTTTCTTCTATACCCAGCCCGTCAAGCTTCTGTTCTTCTCTGGTGGAGCCGAGAGTGGTGATAGCCAGCACCTGCGTCCGACCACGGGTGAAGAGAGCAGAACCGTGAGTGCGGGGCAAAAGCCCAACTTCACAGGTAATGGGTCTGATTTCGTTCAAACTGCGGCCGCTGACTCGTTGTCTCTTTTCCAGGATGTTACTCCGCACTTTATTTCTTACCATGCCATCGAAGGCAGCCAGTATCTCTTCTGCGGGCAAGGTTGCTCCCAGCTTCTCCTCAAGCTCTTTCTTCAAGCTGTCAAAAATCTCCTCGCGCTGTGCTTTTTTGAGCTGGGCTAAGGCTTCCTCAATCTTATCGCCGACGACAGCGGAGACGGATGAGGCAACTTCAGGATTTGCTGTGCTGGTGGGAACGGGCAACTTGGGCTTGCCACAAGCCTGCACGAGCTCTTCCTGAAGCCTGATTATCTGCTGGTTTGCCTCGTGTCCGAATTTTAACGCTTGGAGAACAACATCCTCTGAGACCTCTTTTGCGCCAGACTCTATCATGACAATGGCGTTTCTGGTGCTGGTGACAACCAGGTCAAGCTCACTGTTCTCAAACTGGGCCAGGGTGGGGTTCAGTACGAACTCCTCATTAATATAGCCGACGCAAACGGCGCTTACCGGACCATCGAACGGAATCTCTGAGAGTGAGAGAGCGGCTGAGCCGCCGATGACCGCGAGAAGGTCAGGGTCGTTTTCCTGGTCGGCAGAGAGGACCGTGATGATAATCTGGATTTCATGGCGCCATTTCTTGGGGAGGAGCGGACGCAGTGGACGGTCGGTAAGTCGGCTGGCTAAGGTCGCTTCCTGGCTGGGGCGTCCCTCTCTTCTGATGAAGCCGCCGGGGATTTTGCCGGCAGCGTACAGTCTCTCTTCATAATCAACAGTAAGGGGTAGAAAATCCACGCCTTCGCGTGGCTCTTTGCTGACAGTCAGGGTAACCAGAACTACGGTATCACCGTAGCAGACAGTAACCGCTTCATCTGCTTGTTTTGCCAGCTTCCCTGTCTCAATGATGAGGCGTCTACCACCAACATTACATTCAAAGGTATGAGGCTGTGTCAATGAGTTCTCCTTATCAAGGACTTTACTTGCGTAAGCCTAGCTTTTTAATCAGATTATGGTACCGGGCGACATCCTCTTTGCTCAGGTAAGTGAGCAGCTTTCTGCGGTGCCCGACCAGTCCCAACAAACCGTGCTGCGCACCGTAGTCATGGCGATGAGTTGCCAGGTGCTCAGTCAAGTGGTTTATTTGCTCGGTAAGCAGCGCTACCTGGATTTCCGTGGAACCAGTATCGTCTTTGTGTGTAGCGAATTTTCCGACTACTTCTGTCTTTTTTTCCTTGTCCAAATCCCACCCCTTGTTTTACCTGATTTATAACCCGTCTCAAATATACCAGACATTATAACATAAGTCGACGGGGCTGTAAATTTTGGTTCCGTTCGATTTTGGTTGATACTGAACTCGCTGAAAGAAGCTAGTGTTCTGATGTCATTGCGAGGAGTCCTTCACTTGTGAAGGACGACGAAGCAATCCCGAGTCTGCTTTTACCGTAAGAGATTGTTTCGTCCTTCCTAGAAGGACTCGCAATGACAATTGCCAACCAAAAGAGAACGGTAACGTAAATTTTGGTTAGTCTATTTTAACTTGACTTGCCCGTCTTTAGAAGCTATATTAATAAAGGTACCTTGGTTCGTGTCGTTTCTTAGCTTGACCCGGTTTGGTGTTATGGGGACTCTCGGACAGGCAGTTATCAGGGGGTTTCGGTTCAGGGTTTCAGGGCCAGGAGACTGCATCGAAAACAAGGGAACAAAATACTAATTAAAGGAGGTGCAGTTAATGGCTCTATCTGACAAGACCTTGGTTTGCCGTGACTGCGGGAAAGAATTTACTTTTTATTACTGAGGGTTTTATGGGAACGAATTTTTA
>CAZHRL010000071.1:0-5589 GCA_964534815.1 uncultured Dehalococcoidales bacterium
TCAACCGCAAAGAAGCCCACCGCATGGACCGCTTCACCCAACTAGCAGTTGCCGCCAGCCGGCAGGCGATGGAACAATCTGGACTCCAGATTAACTCAACCAACCAGGATAAAATCGCCATTATTGTGGGCAGCGGTATCGGCGGGCTGACCACCCTCTTTGAACAGATGAAGGTGCTGATGGAAAGGGGTCCGAGCAAGGTAAGCCCATTTCTCGCGCCGATGATGATATCGGATATGGCGGCCGCACAGACATCGATTCAACTGGGCATAAGGGGCATCAATCTCTGCACCACCTCAGCCTGCTCCAGCGGCTCCGATGCCATCGGCGTTGCCTATGAAATCATCAAGCGGGGAGACGCCGAAGCCGCCCTCGCTGGCGGCAGCGAGGCAATCATCAACCCCATCGGCATTGCCGCCTTCAATGCTCTGCGAGCTCTTTCCACAAGGAATGACGAACCACAAAAGGCTTCCCGCCCCTTCGATGCGGAGCGCGATGGCTTCGTTCTCAGTGAGGGAGCCGGCATCCTTGTTCTGGAGAGCTTAACACATGCCCAGGGGCGCGGGGCGAACATCATGGCAGAGATTATCGCCTACGGCGCCGGCGCCGACGCCTTCCATGTTACCCAGCCAGCGGAAGACGGCGAAGGCGCCGCCAGAGCCATGCAAATAACACTAAATAAAGGCGGGCTCGCTCCCGGTGAAGTCGATTATATCAACGCTCACGGCACTTCAACGCTGCTGAACGATAAGACCGAGACCATGGCAATAAAGACAGTTTTCGGCGAACATGCTTATAAGATTCCGGTAAGCTCGACCAAGTCCATGCTGGGTCATATGATTGGCGCCGCTGGTGCTATCGAGGCAGCAATATGCGTTAAGGTCATCCAGGAGGGCATCATCCCGCCCACGATAAACCTTACCCACCCCGACCCCGAGTGCGACCTGGACTATGTGCCTAACGTGGCACGCCGGGCAAAGGTAAATGTGGCTTTATCCAATTCCTTTGGCTTTGGTGGTCATAACTCCGTCCTGGCCCTTCGAAAATATAGCGAGAGGTAAGTTTGAATCATTGTCGTTGGAACCTGCTGCCAACAGTTCCAGACAAATACCTAGCTAAGGCATTCAGGCTACCTCCACTAGTCGTCCAGCTCCTCTATAATCGTGGCATCACCGAACCATCCCAGCTCGAATCCTTCCTGACTATTGATAAACGCCTCTCCGCCGACCCCTTCCTGCTGCCAGATATGGAGCGGGCAGTCGCCAGGATTTACCAGGCACTGTTTTCGGGCGAAAACACCGCTGTCTATGGCGACTTTGATGCCGACGGCATCACCGCCACTGCCCTGCTGGTACAGGGGCTGACCAGCCTCGGCGGCAAAGCAATCCCCTACATACCGCATCGCCTGACGGAAGGCTACGGGCTGAAGGCAGCGGCTCTGGAAAACCTCGCCCGGCAGGGTATCAGTCTGGTCATCACGGTTGATTGCGGCGTTACCGCTCTCCCCGAAATCAAAAAGGCAAAGAAACTGGGGCTTGACATCATCGTTACCGACCACCACACCCCTCTCCCTGAAATCCCTCCCGCCACCGCTGTGGTCAACCCCAAACTGCCGGGTTCTCACTATCCCTTCCATGAACTGACCGGCGCCGGGGTAGCCTTTAAGCTTGTTCAGGCCCTATTCCAGGGAATGGGCAAAGAAGCGCAACTGGACGAGCTAATCGACCTCGCCGCCGTGGGCACCATTGCTGACATTGCGCCGATGGTGGGGGAAAACCGTTATCTGGTGAAGCAAGGACTGAAGCTCATCAATGAGAACCCGCGTCTGGGCATCAGGGAGATGATAACCCAGGCGGAACTGAAAGCCGGCAGTATTGATGCGGAGATAATCTCCTGGATTCTGGCACCACGCCTGAACGCCGCCGGCAGGCTAGAACATGCCATTGCCAGCTACCGGTTGCTCACCACAGACTCGCCTCAAGAAGCGCAACGGCTGGCAGTCTGGCTGGAGCAGAAAAATACAGAGCGAAAGAGCTTGACCACAAAGACCCTGGCACAGGCTCGTGAACAGATATTAGCCCAGGGGATTTCACCACTGCTCATTGCCATGGACAGAGACTACCCCATTGGCATTGCCGGGCTGGTTGCTGGCAGGATAGCGGAAGAGTTCTACCGACCCACCATTGTCATCAGGACCGGCGAACAGCTAAGCAGCGGCAGTTGCCGCAGCATACCGGAATTTAATATCATTCTTGCTCTAAATCAGTGCAGCGACTTATTCACACACTTTGGCGGGCACTCGCAGGCGGCCGGCTTTACTTTGCCCACCAGTAACCTGCCCCGTTTGAGAGGGCAATTACTGGAGACAGCCACAGCACAGCTAGCCGGGCTTGACCTCTGCCCCCGCCTCGACATTGACGCCGAAGTCAAGCTGCCAGAACTCGGCGGCAATACCTTCCAGCTAATCCAGAGGCTGGCGCCTTTCGGGCGGGGTAATCCTCTGCCAGCCTTCCTCAGCCGTAAAGTTGAAGTCGTCGAATGCCGCACCATGGGCAGCAACAGAGAACACCTGAAGCTAAAGCTAAAGCAGAACAGCACAGTCTGGGACGCCGTCGGTTTCCGGTTGGGCAACAATCTGACGGAAGTAACCTCATACCTTGACATCGTCTATAATCTGGAAATAGACCAGTGGCGAGGGGAGGAAAGGCTCCGGCTCAACATCCTCGATTTCGCCGCGCCAGGCGGAAGGGGATAAAGAGATGAATATGGCTGTCATTATCATCGCTATTCTAGCCGCCTACCTGATTGGCTCCATCCCCACTGCCTACATCGTCGCTCGCATGAGAAAGGGAATAGACATTCGCGAAGTAGGCAGCCGAAATGTAGGCGCGATGAATGTCTTCTATAAAGTGGGGGTTGCTGAGGGACTCCTTGTTCTGGCAGTAGATATCAGCAAGGGAGCTGGCGCGGTAGCTCTAGCCCGCTGGCTGGGAGCACCCTTTATAGTCGAGCTACTCGCTGCCGCCGCTGCGGTAATCGGGCACGGCTTCCCCGTCTGGCTCAAATTCCGAGGGGGCAGAGGCGGCGCAACCTGCATCGGTATCCTCGCTTTCCTGATGCCCTGGGGCATACCGGTCTACCTTGCCATCTTTGGCATCGTTCTGCTACTCACACGCTATCCCACTCTCAGCTACAGCGTGGCTTTTCTCGGTTTTCCCTTTATCGCCTGGCTAATCTATCACCGCTGGGAACTCCTTGTTTTCTCAGTAGGTATACTGCTGCTCCCCGGCATCAAATATGTCCCCAGAATCAAGGAAATGCGTACCAAAGGAGGTAGCTGGCGCCATGTCTTCCTGCGCAAAAACCTGAAGGATAGGCTGTAGAGCAGCATCCGCCGTTGCCCCGATATTTCTGCTATACTAGCACTTCGAGGAGGAGAAATGAAAGAAATGGCTCCTGAGAAAGAACGGATTCTGCAATTTGTCAACGAAGAGCGCCTCGTTGAGCTGGGCAAGAACATGATTAAGATTCCCAGCCCCACCGGAGAGGAAAGCGAGTTAGCCCGGTTCCTCGAGAAGTATATGCGGGATAACGGACTGAAGACCGAACTGATTGAAGCAGAAGCGGGGCGATTCCAGCCAGTTGGCGTCATTAAGGGAACGGGTGGTGGACTTTCCCTGATGTTCAACGGTCACATTGACGCTGAAGTCCCCAAGCTGGGAGAGCCATGGCCCCCCGTGCCGAGGGTAGAAAGAGGCAAACTCTACGGACACGGCATCTACAACATGAAGGGCGGCACGGCAGCCATGATTGAGGCAGCAGTGGCAGTCAAGAAATCGGGCGTAAAGCTCAAGGGCGACCTCATCGTGACGCCGGTGGTCGGAGAGCTACAGGGGAGCTTCGGCACGGCGAGCAACCTGAAAAGGGGCATCAGGGCTGATTACGCCCTGGTCCCGGAACCATACGATGAATTCTTCTGCCTGACCCACGTGGGCTGCATGCAAATCGAGGTAACATTGCGGGGGCGCTCTGTGATCACCGGCGATATGGAGCACGGCGTCAGCGTAGCTCCGAAAATGGCTAAAGCCATCGATGCCCTGACTAATCTGAAGCTTACACATAAACCCGACCCCAGGTTCCCCGGCGGACCCAAGTTATCAGTGGGAAGCGTCATTTGCGGGC
Source organism: uncultured Dehalococcoidales bacterium (assembly GCA_964534815.1). Taxonomy (GTDB): domain Bacteria; phylum Chloroflexota; class Dehalococcoidia; order Dehalococcoidales; family CAZHRL01; genus CAZHRL01. Next base: position 4,183 of record CAZHRL010000071.1, read on the forward strand.
ACGGAGATACCTGCTCGCTCAAGGGAGCCAACTTCCTCCCCGACTGCGGCATCATGATTCTGGACATCAGATACCTTCCCGGGATGACGCCCCAGAAGGATGTGGCAAGAGTCCTGGAGAAGCTAAAAACAGAAGACCCCCAGTTCAATTATGAAATGAGGGTAACGCCAGACGCACCCGGACTCCCCGGCATGCCCTGGGAGAACTACCGGATTACCATACCTCCCCAGGACTTATCGCCGGACGAACTTATCGTGAAAGCTCACGCCAAAAACTATAAAGCCCTGACGGGTAAGGAGCCACGCATCGGTGCGATACCGCCCGATGACCCGCACCACTATAAGATGTACTGGATAAACGACGACTCCCTACTGACCAAAGGCGGCATTCCCGCTTTTTGCCACGGACCGATTGGGTCGGGCACACCCGGGCAGCGGCATGTGGAAATAGACAGCATGATGAGAATCGCCCAGAGCTACGCCCTCACCGCCTACGATATTTGCAACACGCCGAAATAATATGTCAGAAACAATCATCGGCAGAAATCCGGTAGTTGAGGCGCTCAAGGCGGGGCGCCCCATCAACAAGATTCTGCTGGACAGGAACGCCAAGAGCCAGGGCGCCATCGCCCAAATCCTCAGTCTTGCCCAAGCTCAGGGAATTCCCGTCGAACATGTCACCGGACACATACTCGACAAGCAGAGCACCACCGGCACTCACCAAGGGGTGCTCGCCTACGCCGCTGCCAAAGATTATGTAGACTTAACCGACCTGCTTGTCATCTCCAAAGGAAAGGGCGCGCCCCCGCTATATGTCGTCCTCGATGGCATTGAAGACCCGCACAACCTGGGGGCAATCTTGAGAACAGCGGAGGCTAGCGGAGTTCACGGAGTTATCGTGCGGGCGAGAAGAGCAGCCGGTCTGACCCCAGCCGCAGTCAAGGCTTCGGCGGGTGCCGTGGAGTATGTCCCCGTGGCGAGAGTAGCCAACATCGCTCAGACGATAGAGACTCTCAAGAAAAACAATGTCTGGGTGGTCGGCATAGACATGGCAGGCGAAACCGAATACAGCAAGGTCGACTTCAAGCCAGCCACTGCCATAGTCATCGGCAGCGAGGGGAAGGGTTTATCCGACTTAGTGAGGAAGAGATGCGACATTCTGGCTTATATCCCTATGAAGGGGAAAATCTCCTCGCTCAATGCTTCCGTGGCGGCGGCGGTGGTGATGTATGAGGCGTTAAAGCAGAGAGGCGGGTAACATGGCTCTTTGCCTTGTTAGCTTCAGCTTGATGAATCCCATCCCCCGGCTTCGTACTAAAACCCAGGCTCAAAAAGAAAAATTTCGAGAAACGAATCGAGGCTAATTGAGCGTGGGATTCGTTTCCAATGTTATGTAAAGATGGTGACC
>CAZHRL010000072.1:0-5566 GCA_964534815.1 uncultured Dehalococcoidales bacterium
TTTGCCATTGCCTGGGTGCCTCAATTCAGAGGCAATCTCCGCCAGGGGAACGAGAACAAAAGCCCGCTCCATCAGACGGGGATGAGGGATGGTGAGCTTGGGGGTCTCCATAACCCTGTCTCCATACAAAAGTATATCAATGTCTATGGGACGGGGGTCTCTTGACCCACCTGTCCGACCTAGCTTGGTCTCGATGCCCTTAAGCAGAGTGAGCAGCGCCGTGGGACCCAGCCTGGTGGAAGCCTGACAGACCATATTGAGAAAACGAGGCTGCGGCGGAATATTACCTACCGGTTCGGTTTCATAGACGGAGGAGCGCTTACCCAACCTCATTTTCTGTGCTAGGAGCTCCAATGCCTGAGCCAGATTTGCCTGGCGGTCGCCCAGATTCGAGCCAAGACCGAGATAAACGGTAACCTGTTTCACATCAATATGTTCCACCCTATCCCCTAAAACCCCTTCCCCTGGCAGGGGAAGGGGAAAAGTTTTGTAAGGGGACTGCGTCCCCTTCCTACAACCTGCTTAAGAGGGCTAACGCCCTCGCAGGCAGACTATTATAACACGATAGCTAGCGCCTTGCCGAGTCTGGTATAATCTAGTCGACTTGTTCTGCTAGGTTTTGGTTATGCCTGATAATTAAACGTCATTGCGAGGGCACTGAGTGCCCGTGGCAATCTCATCTAAGCCCTGAAAATGCCAAAGATTGCTTCGGAGCTAACGCTCCTCGCAATGACAGCAAAAACAGCCAGGCCCAAGTACCATCGCTAATTTGGACAGGAAAGGAGCCAGATACGAACAAAATCAGCATTATCGGAGCGGGAAATGTTGGCGCCACCTGCGCCCAGCGCATCCTCGAGAAAGGCTACGCCGATGTTACTCTGCTGGATATTATCGAAGGTCTGCCGCAGGGCAGAGCACTGGATATAAGTCAGTCGGCGCTCATTCTCAGGTTTAACACCAGGATTATCGGCACGAATGACTACCAGGATACGGCTGATTCAGATGTGGTCATCATCACCTCGGGCGCGAGCCGCAAGCCGGGGATGACCCGCGATGAACTACTAACCATTAACGCGAACATTGTTACCGAGGTTACGCGCAATGTCATCAAATATTCGCCCGACTGCATTATCGTTATGGTAACCAACCCGGTGGACGTGATGACCCATCTCGCCCTGCGCCTCAGCGGGTTTTCCCGGGACAGAGTGCTCGGCTTGTCAGGCGTCCTCGATGGCGCCCGTCTGGCAACCTTTATTGCCGCTGAACTGAATGTGTCAGTAGGGGACATATCTCCCTGCGTGCTGGGTCAGCACGGCGAAAACATGGTGGTGATTCCCCGGCTGACGACCATCCACGGCACACCGATTACCGAAATCCTGCCCCCAGAAACGGTGAGCCGACTGGTGGAGCACACCGTAAAGGGTGGCGCCGAGATTATCAGCCTGCTCAAGACAGGCAGCGCCTACTACGCCCCCTCCGCCGCCGCTGTCCAGATGGCGGAAGCGATAGTCCGGGACGAGAAGAGGGTGCTCACCTGCGCCGCCTATCTTGACGGGGAATACGGGCTCAAAGATACTGTGATTGGCGTGCCGGTCAAGCTGGGCAGAAATGGCATCGAGCAGATTATTGAGCTGGAGCTAACGGCGGAAGAAAAGGCACAGCTAGCCGCCTCCGCCGAATCGGTCAAGCAGACGATAAGTAAACTGAAGATAGGTTAAATTGGGTGTTTAAGAGGGCTTGCCCTCTAGGGGTTGGCAGAAGGGGACGAAGTCCCCTTATAAAATATTTTTCCTTCCCCTTTTCAAGGTGAAGGGGTCAGGGGATAGGGTTACCTTAAATGAGAGAAATCCAAGCCAGCGCCATCACTCAGACTATCGCCGGGCTCTGCCAGCAGGCAAACTTTGAGCTGGGCGAAGACATCATCGCTGCCTTGAAAAAGGCGCAGGAAGGTGAAGAGTCGCCGCTGGGCAAAGAAGTATTAAGTCAGCTTCTGGAAAATGCCCGCCTCGCCAGAGAAGAGCGCATCCCGCTCTGCCAGGACTGCGGCACGGCGGTGGTCTTCCTGGAAGTCGGGCAGGATGCTCACATCGCCGGCGGCGATTTATACCTGGCGGTAACAGAAGGCGTGCGTCAGGGCTACACTCAGGGCTTTCTGCGCAAGTGCATGGTGCGCCAGCCTTTTTCCGCCAGAATCAATACCAGAGATAATACTCCGCCCGTGATTCACACGGAAATCGTTCCCGGAGACAGAGTTAAAATTTACTTCTTAGCCAAGGGGGGCGGGGCGGAAAATATGAGCCGCCTGATGATGCTAAAGCCCGCCGAGGGCAGGCAGGGCGTCATCGACTTCACGGTCAAAACGGTGGATGAGGCGGGGGGCAACCCCTGCCCGCCATTGATTATCGGGGTGGGCATCGGGGGCACGGCAGAAAAAGCCATGCTCCTGGCGAAAAAGTCGCTGCTGCGCCCGGTCGGCAGATCAAACCCCGACCCGGAAGTCGCTGAACTGGAGCAGGAGATACTGGAACGAGTCAACGCTCTCGGCATCGGACCAATGGGCTTTGGCGGCAGGATAACCGCTCTGGCAGTACACGCTGAGGTCATGCCCGCCCACATCGCCGCCCTGCCCGTAGCGGTAAATCTTCAGTGCCACAGCGACCGCCACAGGGAAGCAATACTGTAGAGGGTCATTCAGTGAACCAGCTAAAAATCGCCTCGCCAATTGAAAATGAAGTCATAGAAAAGCTGACGGTAGGGACAAAAGTCCTCATCTCCGGGACAGTCTACGCAGCGCGAGACGCAGCTCACAAGAGGCTCATTGAGGCTCTGGACAGGGGCGAAAGAATCCCCTTTGGAATCAGGGGACAGACTTTATACTATATGGGTCCCTCACCTGCCCGTCCGGGACAGGTTATCGGCGCAGCCGGACCCACCACCAGCGCCCGCATGGATGCCTATACGCCTCGACTCCTTGCAGCGGGGCTGAAAGCGATGATGGGCAAGGGCAACCGTTCCCCAGCAGTAAGAGAAGCCATCAAAAAGTATAAAGCCGTTTACTTCGTTACCACCGGTGGGGCGGGTGCTCTCCTGGCTAAGTGTATTAAAAAAGCAGAGGTAATCGCCTACGAAGACTCAGGTCCCGAAGCCGTCCTGCGGCTGACCGTGGAAAACTTCCCGGCGATTGTCGCCAACGATATTTATGGCGGCGACCTCTTTGAACAGGGCAAAGCGAAATACCGAAGGGGGTGAGAGAAAATGGACTGCATCTTCTGCCAGATTGTTGCCGGCAAGATACCGAGCAAAACAGTCGAGCAGGACGAAAGGGTGATTGCCTTCCGTGATATCAATCCTCAAGCGCCAACACACATCCTGATTATCCCTAGAGACCATATCTCCTCCCTCAACGACATCTCGGAAGCAGACACGCCTCTTCTCGAACATATGGTCAGGGTGGCTAACCAGATCGCCAGAAAGGAAGGCGTGTCAGAAAAAGGGTATCGTCTGGTGATAAACTGCGGCCGGGAAGGCGGACAGATTGTGCCGCACCTCCACATGCACCTTCTCGGCGGGAAGAAGCTATCCGATATGCTGGGCTAACGCCCTTTAAGCAGCTTTAAGAAGATAAGCAGCCCGGCGATGCTCTTGGCATCACAGATAACGCCCGACGTGATAAGCTCAGGAATCTGGCCGAGCGGGGTGGGGACGACACGAATGCTCTCGGTATCTTCAGCATAGAGCTGATTTGGCGTCAGGTCAGTGGCGAGATAAAGATAGAGGTATTCCGTACAGTAGCCCGGCGTGGAGTAGAAGCCCCCCAGCCTCTGCATCCTCCCCGGGAGATGACCAATTTCCTCCTGCAATTCGCGACGGACAGCGGCTTCCGGGTCTTCGCCCGGGTCAATACCACCTGCCGGTATCTCTAAAAGCTCCTTTTCCACTACCTTGCGGAATTGTCTAACCAGCAGCACATTGCCAGCGGCATCAATAGGGATGATGGCGACACAATCAGCGTGCTCCACAATCTCACGCGTCGTCTCCCGACCGCTGGGCATTTGCACCGTGTCAACTCGCAGATTTACCGCCCGCCCCTGATAAACTCGCTGGCTCCTCAGCGTTTTCTCTGTCAAGCTAAGGCTTCTCCTCGATGCGGTAGATAAGAGCCACTTCGTCGCAATTGGGGAACTTGGGGCAGAGATAACATTCACCCCACACTTTATGCGGCAACTCAGTCTTCTCAACCTCGACAAAGCCACACTTCTTGAAGAACTCGGGCTGGTAGGTCAGACTGAAGATGGTAGCAATGCCCAGCTCCTCAGCTTCGTTGAGGCAGGCTGCCACCAGTCTTTTGCCAATACCCCCTTTCTGAGCTTCCTCGGTTACCGCCAGCGACTTTACTTCTGCCAAGTCTGACCAGCTAATATGCAGTGCAGCGCAGGCAATCACCCGCTCACCTTCACGGATGACAAAGTAGTCCCTGATGTTTTCATATATCTGGCTCAGCGGACGCGGCAGCATCAACCCCTTATCGGCAAAGTAGTTAATCAACTGGTGCATCTGGGGTACATCTTTAATTCTAGCTTTTTCTATTCGACTCACCCTGCTGCTTTCCTTTCAACTTTTGTTCCAGAGAGCCGTAAAAAGAGGCGTCCCGGTGAATCCTCAGAAACCGGGCACGGTGCTGACTGGGCTTTACGGTAACAATAGAGCCGCTCGGTAGGGGCAGATTGATATGACCGTCAATGCTCAAGGTCGCCTGATGAGGCGTGCTCACATGTAGCCTCACCACCGATTTAGCCGACAACACCAGACTATAGGTCGAGCTAAGGTGCGGCAAGAGCGGCAGCAGCAGAAACTCATCCGACTGCGGATGAAGGATGGGTCCTCCGGCAGCTAGAGAGTAGCCTGTGCTGCCGGTGGCGGTAGCCACGAGCACGCCATCCGACCGATAGGTGGTGAGCAGCTCGCCATCAATATCCACTTTTACATGAATGAGGCGGGAGATGGCTCCCCGTGCCACCACAACATCATTCAAAGCATAGAAAAAAGAGGTCTCCTTGTCTGGTTTCACCAGCTCCGCCTCAAGCATCGCCCGCTCGTCAATCCAGCCCTTCCCCTGGAGCAGGGCAGGTATCTTTGCCTCAGCTTCAGCGGCGCTCAATTCAGTAAGAAAACCCAGCCTGCCCAGATTTATCCCGGTAATCGGAGTTGAATCAGGGAGTGCCACCTGCGCCGCCCGCAGGATAGTGCCATCCCCACCAACACAGAGGATTAAATCGGTCCCGTTTATCAGAGCTTTAGCCTTTTCCCACTCCCAGGCAGAACTCAACCACACCACCACCCCCAGCGACTTTAAGAATTTCACCAGCTTCTCTGCCAGGGTATGGGCTGGCTCAATCATCGGGTGATAGAGAACACCAACTTTTTTCACTACTGACCTTGCTTCCTGGTTAAATTCACAGGGCAAAATGAAGTGTAACACTGGGGAATTCAGAGTGTCAAGCAAGCTATTTCAGCCCGAAAGCCACTGTGGGCAACCACAGCGCCAGCCGCGGGAAAAACGTGACCA